>JBEKKG010000017.1:0-21467 GCA_050010835.1 Planctomycetota bacterium | reverse complement strand
GAAGCGGGCCTGGTCCTGAAGGTCTGCGTGAAGGTGGGCACCGTTGTCAAGAAGGACGACCCGCTCTTCGAGATTGATGCGCGCGCACTCAAATCGCAGTTGCTCACGGCCAAAGCGGCGGTTGTGAGCGCCGATGCGGAGCTGGCACGCGTCCAGGCCTATCGCCGCAAAGAAGACGAGGCGCCTCTGCGCGCCAAGGTTGCTCAAGCCGCGGCCAGCGTCAGCGACGCGCAGCGCGCCATCGTGCAAGCCGAAGCCACAGTCGTCGAACAGGAGTGGATCCAGAAGGACGGCGAAGCGAAGATGAAGCGGCTGCAGGCCACGGTGAAAGGCGGCGCGACTTCCGAGGAGGAACTCGAACGCACGGAATATGCGGTGAAGCTTGCCATCGCGCGCGTGGCCACAGCCAAAGAGGCCGTGAAAGTCGCGCAGGCGAAGCTCGAGGTGGCCCAAGCAGCGCTGGACGCGGCGCAGGCCGATCTCAACACCTTCCTTGCGGGCGCGTGGCCGCCGGACGTGAAGAAGGCACAGGCGGCGCTGGGCGAAGCGCAGGCCAAAGTCGAGCAGCTCAACCTGGACATTGAGCGCCGCACGGTCCGCGCGCCGCTGGACGCCACCGTGCTGCGCGTCAATCTGCGCGAAGGGGAACACGCCGTGGCCAGCACCGTGCAGGCGGAAGACGCCGTGATGGTCCTGGGCGACCTGAGCGCCAAGCATGTGCGCGTGGACATTGACGAATTCGACGCCAAGCGTTTCAAGCCCGGCGCGCCGGCCACCGCGTTCCTCAAGGGCATCACCGACAAGCCCATCCCGCTCCAGTTTGTGCACCTGGAAGCGTTCGTGATCCCCAAGCGCGCTCTGACCAACAGCCAGCGCGAGCTGGTGGACACCCGCGTCTTGCAGGTCGTCTACAGGATCACCGATCCGCAGGCCAACGTGTACGTCGGCCAACAGGTGGACGTGTACGTTGAAGCGACCGAGGGTAGCGTCGCGCCGCCACCCCAACGCTGACGCAAGGGCTCACTTGGGAGGATTGAGGAAGTAATCGTTGAGCGCTTTGTCCGAGTGGCGCACGCCGGTGTTATCATGGACGTTGGCAGACTCGGTGATGATGGCGCCCTCGGGCCCGGCAAACTGCCAGTGCCGGGACTCAACCTTCGCCAGCGGGACAAAGGTGCCGGGCGTGGCCGCGACTTCATGCTTGACGGTCACCGTGCCGCCACAGTGGCACTTGGGAATGACGATGTCCTTGCTCAGGTTGTCTTCGCCGATGCCCACAATGTGAGACAGCCCGTGACGGACCAGCCAGCCTTCGAGCTTGGCAGGATTCTTGTCGGTCGCGATGTGCCAGTGCTCAGGCAGCATCTGCCCGGGCAGCAGGTAAATGTCCATGAGCATGTAGCGGTCCTGCTCATTGTTCACGAACATGTTCGCGGCCAGGCCCAGCTTGGTGTACTGGCCGGTGCCGTAGTCGGAAATCCACAGCTTCTCCGCGGCGCCCGGAAACACGGGATAGCCGTGGTACTTCATCAGCGCGGCGAGCGCCTCCTTGGCTTTGTCCAACAGGAACTTGCCGTCGGCGCCGTAGAAGAACGAGTTCTCGAACTTCGGCATTTCCTTCTTCTCCTCAGCCGAGGCGCGCGAGGCGGCCAGCGAGCCCAGCACACCGATGGATGCCACCTTCAGCGCGTCGCGGCGCGTCACTTTTCCTTGCTTGGTCATTGCTTGCTCCTTTCAGGTCCTGGTTCCTTTCACCACAGAGACACAGAGGCACAGAGAACAACAGAACAGCAGGATAACAGGACAACAGGTCAACAAAAAGCACGGAATGCCAGAACCCTAAGCCCTCTCTGTGTCCCCGTGTCCACGTGTCCCCGTGTCCCCGCGTCTCTGTGTCTCTGTGGTGAATTCATTCTTTCAACTCGATTAGCGACATCGTGTGGTTGTCATGCCTCACATTCGGACCGTAGGTGATGTCAATGTTGGAGATGTACAGCTTATTGCCGCGCCGGATGGCTTCGGAGGGCGCGTGCAGTTCTCCGTTGGCGCCGTCGCAGTTGGCATTCTTGGCGATCATCACGACAGCGCCGGTCTCGGAGTTGATCTTGAAGATCGCGTTGCCGAGGAAATCGGCCACCCACAGGTTGCCCTGCTCATCCGCGTGCAGGCCGTCGGTGCTCTCCATGCCGTTGTCCTTGGCCAGCAGCTTGCTCGAAGCCACGTTGCCGTCCTTGTCCAGGGTCACTTTGATGACCTCGGCGTCCCCGAAGTTGCAGACGTACATGACGCCCTTGGAATCGAAATCGAGGCCGTTGGCGCCGACGTGGTGTTGCGGGCTTTGGGTCATGAATTTGAAGAACATGTGCGGATCGTCCACGCCCTTCACCGCGACCGGCGCGCCGGCTTTCAGTTCGCTGATCTTGAAGCGATAGACGCCGCTGGGCATCGGCGTCTCTGTGCCCAGCGTCGAGTCGCAGACGTACACGCAATCGCCCCAGCAGGCCAGGCCGTTGGACATGTTCAGTCCCGTGGCAACAGCATCCACGCCGGCGGCCTTCCCGTCCTTCACATTCACCCTCAGTACGCGGGACACGCCGCGCTTATCAGTGCAGAACATCTGGTTGTCGGCGATGTAAAAGTTGCCGTCAGAGGCCCAACCGTTGCCGAGCGGGCTGACCTTGCCGGTGTCCGGGTGATTGGGCAAATCGCTGAACTCCTCATACTTGTCGTCAGGGCTGATGCGCATGATCTTGGCGGGATACTTGAACTCCAGGTTCTTGTTGTTCATGGACAGGTAGATGTAGCCGTCCTTGCCGATGGACATGCCGTCGGGGCTGTTGTACTTGTCCGGAAACTTGAAGAGCAGGGCCGGTTTGTACAGCGGCGCCGTCTCGCCTCCGCCACACCCAACCGCGGCCAGCAACAGGCCGCACAGCAAACACGCACCCGTCAGATGCTCAAGCTTCCTCATGTTCCCTCCTCCTTTTAGTAGGACAGCCTTTCCAGGCTGTCCGGACAGGCTGGAAAGCCTGTCCTACCGCGCGTGCTACCAAAGCTGGTCCAGTGCTCGGAGCACCTTCTGGTAACGTTCGTACTTTGCCGCGAAGACTTCCCCCTTCTTCGGATCCGGTTCGTAGCGCCGGGCGATGCGCGTCATGGCGTTCACAGCTTCCGTATACCCCGGATAACAGCCGCAAGCCACCGCTCCCGCGATGGCGGCGCCCAGAGCGCCCAGTTCCGTGCCCGTGGGGATCTCGACGGGGACCTGGAAGCAATCGCTGAACATCTGGGCCCAGACGGCACTGCGCGCCGCGCCGCCGCTGAATCTGATCGCTTCGGGCGGACGGCGGAACTTCAGCAACCGGCGGTAGTGCGTGTTGTGGCCGAAGACTATGCCCTCGTAGACGGCGCGAACGACGTGCGCGCGCGTGTGCCAGCCTTCAAGGCCGATAAGACACGCCTTTGCCCGCGGGTGGGCATTGGAGCCGAAGAGGAACGGCGTGAACACGAGGTGGCTCTCTTCGGCCTCAACGCTCGCCACCAACTCGTTGCACAACTCGTACTCCGAGACACCGGCTTTCTTGCCTTGGGTACGCAACAGCGCGGTGACGAACCATTCCAGGTTGCTCGCGGAAGTCGGGCTGCCTTCCAGCATCAGGTAGTAGCCGGGGATGCAGTAGCAGGACGTCATGAAGAGGTCCTTGTCAACCAGCGGCTCCTTGGCGACGTACTGATTGTTGCCCCACGTACCGGCGATCAGCGACATGGGGCGCTCGTCCACGATGCCCGACGCCAGCGCGCAAGCGTCAATATCGAACATGCCGCCGGCCACGGGGGTGCCCTGCTTCAAGCCGGTTTCTCTGGCGGCCTGCGCAGTCACCTGGCCGCACAGTTCAGCGGGGCGGACCATTGGCGGCAGGAGGCGCTTCAGATCCAGCAGGTCGAACAAGGCCAGAACTTCATCGTCATACTGGCCGCTCACGACGTTCAACAGACTGGCGCCGGACATGTCGGTGAGTTCCGCGCGGATTTCGCCCGTGAGCCGGAAGCGGACGTAGTCTTTGCACATCAGCACCCAGCGCGCTTTGCTCATGACCTCCGGCTCGTGGTCGCGTACCCAGGCCAGGAGCGCATTAGGCTGCGCGGCCCACAGGGACTGTGTGGTCTTGGGCAGGGCCTTGGCATCCACGCCATCGGCCCGCCATTGGTCAACGTAACCCTGGGCGCGTTCGTCGGTCGAGTAAATGGCGTTGCGGACGGGCTTGCCCGCCTCGTCAATCAAGTACAGTCCGTTGCCATGGCCAGTGGGGGAGACGCAGGCGATGGCTGCGGGGTCAATCCCGGTCTTGGCGAGCACCTCGCGGATAGCCTGAGCGGTGGCGCGCCAGATTTTGGTCATGTCCCGTTCGGAGTGGCCCGGGTGGGGCTCCAGAGCGCCCACTTTCCGCGAGGCCACGCCGACTTCCCGGCCGTCGGCGGTGAACAAGGCGGCCTTGGAGACGGTCCCGCCGTTATCTATGCCCAAGAAGTATTGCGGCATAGCTTAGGCCTCCTTCTTGGGTTCGGCAGCGGCCTGAGCGGCTTCCTGGGTCTGGTCGGCTTTCTCGTCCGTGAAGAGGAAGAAGAAGGCCGCCAGCAGCACGGCGCAAATGACGGTGGTGATGGTCCAGATGGTGTTCCAGTCGTAGACCTTCACAGCAGACTCGGTTGCGCTGGTCTTCAGCGTGGTGTAGTGGTCAATCAGCGCGCCGTTGGCGACGTTGCCGATCAACATGCCAACGCCGAAGGTGAACAGGAAGATCAGTCCTTGCGCCTGGCCCTGGAGTTCCTTGGGGGCCTTGCGGTTGATATAAACTTGTCCGCCAACAAAGAAGAATCCGAAGATGATGCCGTGCACAAGGATGGCGATGAAGTACAACCAGTCCATGCCTGGGATCATGCCGCCGAGCAGGAAGCTGGCATAACGCACGGTCATCACTAGCAGGCCGATGAGCATGGTCCACTTGACACCGAAGCGGGAGAGCGCCAGAGGCACCAGCAGCATGAAGAACATTTCGGTGAACTGGCCCCAGTTCATTGTTGCGCTGATGTACTGGAAACCCTTGTCTTCCAGGAACACTGAGCAGTAAGACCAGTAAATGGTGAAGGGGATCATCACCAATGTGGAGATAACGATGAAAAACGCGAAGTGCGGGTCCTTCATCAAACTCAGGGCCTTAAGCCCCAGAGCGTCTACCACGGACGCGGGCTTGCCCTTCGCCGGCGGAGGAGTGTTCGGCACTGTCAGGGCCACGATGGCGGCCAGGATGCTGGCGCCCGCGCCACAGAGGAGCGGGATGTTGGTCCCGTCTATCTTCGTGTGGTAACATTTCATGGCAACAAAGCTGAAAACGCCGGAGCAGACCCAGCCGATTGTGCCGAAGACGCGGATTTGGGGGAACTTCTCCGCGGGGCTGTTGGCCATAGCAATGGCGCTCGTCAAAGCCCACGTCGGCATGTAGCAGAGCATGGCGGCCAGGAGTGCGACGAAGACCGTGGTCCCGTTTTTCTGTTCGGCCGCGAGGTAGAGTAAACCGGCCGTGATCACGTTCAACACAAACAAGACGCGCTGGCTGGCAAAGTAACGGTCGGCAACCATGCAAATGAGAGGCGAGGCCATACAGCCAATCGCCATCGAACTCAGGATCAAGGATGACTCAGTGCTGGTCAGGTTGAGCTTGCCCAGGTAGGCAGCCAAGGATGGCCACCACACCGCGAACAACATGAACTGGAAAAACATCATGGCGCTGAGACGAATGCGCACACCCAACGGGATACTTTCCTCGCTCATGACGGCTCCTTTCCTGTCTCCTCGTTGCCTTGCTCAAGGCTCGGGGAACACCTCCCCTTGCCACATCACCCGGCTGCCAAAAAGTTGAACGGTAGGACAGGCTTTCCAGCCTGTCCGGACTGCCTGGAAAACCTGTCCGGACTGCCTGGAAAGGCTGTCCTACCACCACTAGTGCATCGCCAGGCCGCCGCTCACGTCCACCGTCGCGCCGGTCATGTAGCTGGCGCGCTCGCTGCACAGGAAGACCACCACGCTGCCGATCTCTTCAGTCTTCCCGACGCGCTTGAGCGGCACTCGTCTGTTGAATTTCTCCGGGTCGGCGTCAATCAAGGCGGCCATCAGCTCCGTCCGCATCAGCCCCGGAGCGACGCAGTTGACGTTGATCCCGTGCGGGGCCAGCTCGCGAGCCAGCGCGATAGTGAAAGTAATGATCGCGCCCTTGCTGGCATCGTACGCCAGCTTGCCGGACTCCGAGCCTCGGAACGCCGCCTGCGAGGAAATACTCACAATCCTCCCGGTGCGCTTGGCCGCCAGCAGCCTGCGCACCAGTTCGCGGCTGCACAGGAACGTCCCGCCCATGTTGACCTGGAACATTCTGCTCCACTCTTTCTCCGTGATCTTGATCATCGGCCCGCCGTTGGGAGCGATCGCCGCGTTGTTGACCAGGGCATCCACGGGCCCGAGGGTCTTCTCGACCTGATCGTACATGGCTGCCACGTCGGCTTCGCTGGTCACGTCGGCTTTCACGGCCAGGGCCTGAACGCCGTACGCGCGGGTCAGTTCCTCCTCTACGGCCTGGGCCTTCTCCAGGTCGCAAACAGCCACGTTCGCCCCTTCGGCAGCGAGAAGCTGGCAGATCGTTCTGCCCAGCCCCCGCCCGCCGCCGGTCACCAACACGACTTTGTCTTTCAGTTTCAGGTCCATCTCAAATCCTCTCGTTCACCACAGAGACACCTGGGAGCGCCGCACCCCAGTGCGGCCTTCGTTCCATCTTTACGGCCGCACTGGGGTGCGGCGCTCCCAGGTGCCTCACGGCACCAGCACCACCCGCAACGACTCCCCGCTCTTCATCAGTTCAAAGGCCTTGGCAATCTCACCCAGCCCCAGGCGATGGGAGGCGAGCTTCTCCAGCGGCATGCGGCCTTGGGCCATCAACTCGATGGCCCTTTTCACGTGCGCGGGTGTCGAATCGCTCGTCCCGATCACACGCAGCTCGCCGTAGTGGATCAGGCGGCTGTTCAGGGACAGCATGTGCTTGCCTTCCGCCAACGACGCGAACAGACACACCGTACCGCGCTTGCGGGCCAGTTCGAGCGCGGCTTCCTGCGGTTGGGCGGCCGGCGCCGCGACTATGACCACGTCGGCGCCCACGCCGCCGGTCGCATCTTTCACGATCTTCTTCAGGTCCTGCTGCGCGGGATTTACAGCCATGTCCAGACCGCAGCCTGCGGCCTGTTTCAAGCGCGCCGGGTTGATCTCGGTAATGATGACCGTTTTGGCCCCGAAAGCGCGCGCCGTGCAAGCGTTGATCACACCCATCGGCCCGGCGCCCATGACCACCACGGTGTCGCCGGGCTGCACTCCGCACTGCTCGCACGCGTTCACGGTGCAGCTTACCGGCTCGGCCAGCGCCGCGTGTTCCGCCTTCAGCTTCGGCAGGACTTTGACCACGTGGCCGTTCTTCAGGGCCAGCGCCGGAATGGTGACGTACTCAGCCATGCCGCCAGGGTAGCTGAACCCCATAGGCGCGAGGTTGGCGCACAGATTGTTCCAGCCCTTCTTGCAGTAGAAACAGGCGCCGCAGGAAATCGAGGTGGCCATGACGATCCGGTCGCCCGTGGCAAAGCCCGTGACGTGCGCGCCGATAGTCTCGACCAGGCCAGTGAACTCATGGCCCATAGTCATCGGCGGCTTGATCCTGGGGTTGCCCGAAAGAAAGGCCTTCAGGTCCGAGCCGCACACGGCGCAAGCGTCAACCTTGACCCGGATCTCGTCCGCGCTGCACGCCGGCATCGCGACGTTTTCGGCCCTGACGTTGCCCGGACTGTGGTAGACCACGGCTTTAATACTGGCCATCACTCTTCGCTCCATCCAGCACGGCTTCAGTGGATGCCACGCCCAAGCGGCTGCATCCTTGTTTGAGGTACGCGACGGCTGTTTCCCAGGACCGCACGCCGCCCGAGGCCTTCACGCCCAGCGTCTTGCCGACGGTCTTGAGCATGATGTCAATGACCTGCGGGTTGGCGCCGTCGCCGTTGAAGCCGGTTGAGGTCTTCACGAAATTGGCGCCGGCCGCCTCGGCAATCCGGCAGGCTTTGGCAACCTGCTCGGGTGTCAGGAGGCACGTCTCCAGGATCACTTTCACCAGCACGCCCTTGGGTTTGGCGGCCTGCACGACGCCTTCGATGTCGCGCTGCACCCACGCAAAATCACCCGACAGGAACTTGCCGATGTTCATCACCATGTCGAGTTCCGCCGCGCCGTCCTCGATGGCCAGCCTGGCCTCGAGAGCCTTGGTTTCAGGCCGGCTGGCGCCGTGGGGAAAGCCGATCACACAGGACGGCCGGCAGGAGCTGCCTTTCAGCGTCTCGGCCGCGAGCTTGACATCGGACGGCCGCACGCACAGGCTGCCGACTCCGCGCGCCGCACACATCTTGGCGTTCTTGACGACATCCGCATCCGTCTGCATGGGTTTCAGCACCGCATGGTCAATCTTCCTGGCAACTTCTTCTTTGGTGAACATTTCTAACCCCTCGCCCCTCGCCCCTAACCCCTCGCCCCTCCTCAGTGCATTTCCCGCCCGCCCGTGACATTGATGGCCTGGCCGGTCATGTAGTCTGCGCCCTTGGAGGCCAGGAACAAAGTCACCGCCACCACGTCATCAATGCTGGCCAAGCGCTTCAAGGGAATCTTCTCGGTGAACTTCTTGACAACTTGTTCCCGCGGCATTTTCAGGTTCTCAATGTAGCCGGCGGAAACATTCTTCCACACGCCCGTGTGATCCGTGATGCCGGGGCACAAACAGTTCACGGTGATGCCGTCGCCGGCCAGTTCGTAGGCCAGCGCCTGGGTCAGACCCATAATGGCCGCTTTGGCGGCGGAGTAATGGCACATGAGCGCCGAGCCGGTCTTGCCGGACTTGGACGAGAAGTTGACGATCTTCCCGTAATGGTTGGCCTTCATCAGCGGCACGGCCTGCTTGATGAACAGGAAGGTCCCCTTGCAGTTCACGGCGAACATCTTGTCCCAATCGCTTTCTGTTATGTCCTCCACCTTGCCCTGGGCCACGATGCCCGCGACGTTGACGAGGACGTCAATCCTCCCGCCGAAAGCTGCCGCTGCGGCCGCCACCACGGCCGCAACCTGCTGCGCATTGGTGACGTTGGCCGCCAGGCCGCGGCATTCGGCCCCGCCCGCGGACAATTCCTTCACGGTTTCGTCCACGGCCTTCTGGTCGAGGTCCGTGATGAAAACGCGCGCGCCCTCGCCGAGAAAACCCGCGGCGATGCCTTTGCCAATGGCGCCCACGGCGCCGGTGACCAGAGCAGTCTTGCCTTTGAAGTCCATGCCGTTCCCCCTCGCAGCCAATGTCGCGTTAGCGAAGCCTGGAAGGTAACGCCAACGAACCCTCACCGCAAGTGCCGCCGCGCCTTGAAAACCCCATCACGCGCCTATACAGTCTGTCCTCGATGTAAGGAGAACGCCATGCTCAGGCCCCTCTTGATTTGTGCTGCGCTGGCCCTGTTGGGCCTCACCCAGGCGGGCGAAGGCGCTGCCCAGTTCTACCAGAAAAAGGCCACCTGGTTTGAAACCTACGTGGCCTCGTGGGAAACAGCCTGCCGCCAGCACGGCGACGAGGCCAAAGGCGCGCCGCTGCCGGATTTCGGCAAGGAGCCCTTCACCATCCTGGCCTGGGTCAAGACGCAGGAGGGCGGCACAATCCTGGCCAAAGCTCCGGCCACGGGAAAGTGGGCGCCACAGGGCAAGTCGCTCTTCGTCCGCGACGGCAAGCTCTGCTACGACATCGGCTGGGTCGCGTGCCTGCAGTCTCACAAGTCCATCGCCGACAACCAGTGGCACCACGTCGCGCTCACCGGCCCAAAGGACTATGAATTCTACATAGACGGCAAACTCGATCTGCACGGCGGCTTGGGCGCTGAGCCGGACAAGCCGGAACACGTGGCCAAGATCGGCTGCACCTCGGACGATTTCCCGGCCGTGTCGCATTTCAAAGGAGCTTTGGACGATCTGCGCGTCTACAAGCGCAGACTCACGGCGGATGAGGTCCAGAATGACTTCGAGAAACCCGGCGCGGCGGGCAACCAGGACCAACTGGCGGCCCACTGGAAATTTGACGGCAACACTGACGATGCCACCGGGGGACACAGCCTCGCTTTGCCGAAGGGCCAGGAGGCGGCTTACTGTGAAGGCAAAGTTGGCCAGGCGCTCACGCTGAACGGCTCGGCTTGCTTGAACGTGCCGCCGTCGCGGGCGGGCGCATTGCGCGAGGAAGTCTGGGCGCTGGTGAAGCGCGATTTCGTTGACGCCCGCTCGGTACGCGAGCTCCAACGCGAGGCACAGGACAAAATCCTCGACGACCCCTGGAAGCCCGGTGACTGCGCCGCGCTGGCAGCGCGTTACGCCAGGGCCACGCGCGTTCCCGGACTGGCCGAACAGGCGCGCGAGGCTGCTGCAAAAGCCAACGATGCGGCCGGCTTGGAATGCGTGCGGGAAATCTACCATCGCAGCCGCGGCCTGGAGGACGCCCAAGCCAGGCTCGCAGCCTTCAACACCAAAGCCCTGCGCGCGGCTGTGGCGGACCTGGCGGCTTCCTTTGGGCCGCGTTACCCGCGAGGCGCGGAGCTCCTGGCACAACTGGACGCGCTGGAAAAGCCGCTCAGCGAACCGGCAAACCCAGATTACGAAGCCGCCTTGACGCGCGCGGCTGAAGAGTTGCCGCGCTTGCGGCACGAAGCGCTGATCGCTCAAAACCCCCTCTTGGATTTCGGCCGGCTCCTGTTCGTGCGGCGCAAGACCTACCAGAGTTCCCACTATTACACTGAGTACATTGACGGCTGCAAATTCTACGGCGGCAACCTGTGCATTCTGGACCTCAAGAGCGGCAAAGTTACTGACGTGGCGCCGCAACTCTCCGGCGGCATCTTCGGCCGCTTCGATCTCTCTTACGATGCCACGCGCGTGGTCTTCGATTTCAAGAAAGGGCCGGGCAAAGGCTTCCGCATCTATGAGATCGGGATTGACGGCCAGGGTCTGCGCCAGCTCACCAGCGACCCCGCCGACGAGCAGGAACTGGTCAAGAAGTTCCGCACCGTCGGCACGCCCACGGGGCTGCGGTACGACACGGGCACTGACGATATGCACCCCTGCTACCTGCCCGAGGGCGACATCGTCTTCATCAGCACCCGCTGCAAAAAAGGCATCCTCTGCGACGGCCCCGATGTGCTGACCACGACGAACCTGTATCGCATGGACAAGGACGGCCAGAACATGCGGCCGCTGTCCTTCAACTCGGTCAGCGAGACTACGCCCAGCATCCTGCAGGACGGCAGGATTCTGTACACCCGCTGGGAGTACGTGGACAAAGGCGGCTCGGCCTGCAAGTGCATCTGGGCCATGCACCCGGACGGCAGCGGCTCGGTCGAGGTCTACGCCAACAACATCGCTCATCCGACGACGCGCATTGACGCCCGCGACATCCCCGGCGTGCCCAACGCCTACGTCTTCGTCGGCGCGCCGCACATGCCGCTGGGGGTGGGCGCCGTCATCCGCCTGGACACCCGCTATTCGCTGCGCGGCACCAAACCCATGACCTCGCTCACCCCCGAGATTTACTGCCCGGACGAGCATGGCTTTCAGCACTTCAGGAACGGCAAATGGGTGCACGATCTGGAAGGGCCTTTGTTCCGCGAGCCGTACCCGCTGTCATACAAGTACTTTCTGGTGGCTTACAATCCCGACAAGCCCTGGAATGAGGTCGCCGGGTATGGCCTGTACCTGCTGGACGAATTCGGCAACCGCGAGCTGATCTACAAGGACCCGGAGTTCTCCTGTTGGGAGCCGTATCCGCTGCGCCCGCGCGAAAGGCCCCTGGTGCTGCCCGATACCGCACCTGGGAACGCGGGCGTCCCGCCCGCTGGGAGCGCCGGCGTCCCGCCGGCAACCGGGGCCAGCGCGACGCTCGTGTTGCAGGACGTCTACCTGGGTCTGACGGGGATTGAGCGCGGACGCGTCAAGTATCTGCGGGTCATGGAGGATTGTCCGCGCCCCTGGGAGGCCAGACGCCGCTGGCCCGGCGACGAAATCGGCCAGCAGCACGTGGCCGTGAGCTGGGGCGGCCATCTCGCGGTCAAGATCGAACACGGGGTTGTCCCTGTCGCCGCGGACGGTTCAGCCTACTTCACGGCGCCCGCGGGCAAGAACATCTTCTTTCAGGCGCTCGACGAGAACTACATGGAATTGCAGCGCATGAGGACTTTCGTCAACCTCCTGCCGGGCGAGGTGCGCGGCTGCGCGGGTTGCCATGAGGAGAAGGCCATTGCGCCCCGCGCCACAAGCTACCCCGCCGCCCTGCGCACCCAAGGGAGCGCCGGCGTCCCGCCGGCATCTGAGGCAGGCGGGACGCCTGCCCTACGTACCGTCGGCGTCTCGCCGGCAACTCCCGTCGCCCAACCCGGCGAGACCGTGCCGCGCGCGATGCACTATGTCACGGACGTACAGCCCGTGCTCGACAAGCACTGCGTGAGCTGCCATTCCGCCGCCAAGCCCAACGGCATTGATCTCAGCGGCACGCTGACCGAGTTGTTCTCGGTCTCCTATGAAAACCTGCTCAAGAAGCGCTGGGCCGGGAACGTGATTGATGAGATAGGCATCTCCGGCACGGGCGGCAAACATGCCCACATCGAAGCCACCGACCCGCTCGTTTACGGCTCGCACACCAGCAAACTGATCGCCCTGCTGCGCAAGGGGCACTACGAGGTCAAGCTGCCGCAGGAGGACTTCATCCGCCTGGTGACCTGGATGGATGCCAACGCCCCGTATTACGGCGCCTACGATGGCCGGCGCAACCTGCGTTTCAAGGACCTGCCGGACTTCCGGCCGGCGCCCAAAGCCGGGCCGCAGTGCACGGCCTTCTCCGGCGCCGCGGCGGAAAAATGACAACAGGAGAACAAACGAACAGCCGACCGTTGCTTTTTGTTCGCCTGTTGGTTAGTTAATCTGTTGGTTTGTTAGTTTGTTGGCTTGTTGGTTTAAGGAGTCTGCCGTGGCTATGAGCAACTCCGACGAAGACTTTGCCCGCGCCGTCAACCAGATGGGCGCCGCGACCCTGGAGCATATCGAAGAGGCCAAGGCCGCCCAAGCCGAGGCCGCGCGCAACGGCAGGCGGCTGCCCCTCGCCGATGTCATGGTGGCGCAAGGCCTGATCACGCCCACGATGCGCGAAAGCGTCGAGAAGCGCCTCAAAGCCCAGCAGGCCGGCGGCATTCAGATGCTGGGCCAGTACAAGCTCTTGAAAAAGCTCGGCGAAGGCGGCATGGGCGCGGTCTACCTGGCTGAAGACACCATAGCGCAACGCCAAGTAGCGCTGAAAGTCCTGTCTAAAAAGCACGCCGAGGACAGCGAGTTCATCAAGCGCTTCCGCCGCGAGGCCGTCGCCACCGGCAAGCTGAACCACGCCAACATCGTCAGCGCCCACACCGTGGGCGAGGAACTGGGGCATCATTTCTATGTGATGGAGTATTGTGAAGGCCAGACGCTCGAAGAAACCCTCAACCGGCAGAAGCTCGTCGCGTGGGATTGGGCGGCCGAGATCGTATTGCAGGTCGCGCGGGGCCTGCAGCACGCTCACGACCACAGCTTCATCCACCGCGACATCAAGCCCGGCAACATCTTCGTCACCAGCGACGGCGTAGCCAAGATACTGGACCTCGGCATGTCCAAGGACATTGGCCAGGCTGCGCAGAATTATTCCACCGTAAGCGGCATGGCGCTCGGCACCCCACATTACGTTTCGCCCGAACAGGCCCGCGGGGAAAGGAAACTCGACGGGCGCACCGATATCTACTCGCTGGGCACGACCTTCTACCACCTCGTCACCGGCCGTGCGCCCTTCGAGGGCGGCACGGCAGCCGTGATCATGGCCAAGCACATCAACGCGCAGGTGGCCGACCCGCGCGACTTATGCGCCGATGTCCCCGATGGCGTCGCGCACATCATCCGGAAAATGATGGCCAAACTCCCCACAGACCGCTACCGGGACTGCCGGGTCTTGATCGCCGACCTGGAACTCGTCCTCGCCGGCGAAAACCCCAGCACTCAGGCCGTCGAGGCGGAGAAGTCCTCGGTGGCCGCGCGCATACAGGCGCCGTCCGGCAGGCGGGTAGGGCGGGCCCCTGGCCCGCCCCACAACCCATCCACCAGCGCGCACGCGCCCGAACCCGCGGAGGAGGGGGACGAGTCCGGGGCGCGCCCTATTCCATTCACCAACATGCGCGTGCGCGAACCCGTGGCGCAGGCTGTCAGCCTGTCCACGAAAGATAAGGCGACCGCCGGCCCGCGCGCGCGTGAACCCGTGGGTGTTTCACAGGCTGGACCGCCTGTGCCACAACGCGCAGGCAACCGCACACGGCGCATTGCGCTTGGCATCGCGGCGCTCGGCGGGCTGATATTCCTGGCCGCGCTGGTGGCCAGCTATCTGCGGGAACGCGGGGCGGCCGATGCCGGGAACGCCCCGGAGGCGGAACGGCCGGCGGACCCGCCTGCAACAGCGCCGAAACCCGCGGACGAGGCCAAGCCGCCGGGCAAGACGCTCCCGCAGCCTGCCGCGCCCGGCGATGACTCCGCCCGCTGGCAGAACGCCGTCAACCTGCTGCCGCTGCTCAACCCTGCCAAGCACGTTCTCAGCGGTGCCTGGACCGTCGCCAACGGCAAGCTTGCTTCGGATGAAACCGGAGACCCCGACAAGGGCGCCGCGCGCATTGAAATCCCGTACTCCCCTCCCGAGGAATACGATTTTCGCATTGTCTTCACGCGCACGCGGCTCCCCCTGGATACCGGCGGCGGCGACATAGTCCAGATCGTCTCGCAGTCCAGGCGGCAGCTCGCTTGGGTCATGGGCGGGTTCGGCAATAACGTGCTGGGCTTCGAAAGCATCAACGGCGAACGGGCGGACAAGAGCGCCTTCAGCATCAAACGGGCGAATTGCCTGCAAAGCGGCCGGCAGTACACCGCCGTGGTCAGCGTGCGCAAGAACGGCGCCGCGGCCTATCTCGACGGCGCCCTGATCGCGCAATGCAAGACGCACTACAGGGACGCGACGCTGGAACCCGTCTGGATGCTGCGCAGCACTGAGCTCTTGGGCCTGGCCACTTATGGCAGCCCGACGGTCTTCGAGCGTGTTGAAGTGCTTGAGGTCACGGGCCAGGGCAAAATTATCGAGACCAACGATGTAGCGGTCAAGCCTAGCGACGCAACTCGAACTCCTGGACCGGGCCCGGCGACCCCTGCGCCGCCAGAAAAGAAGCCGGAGCCGGCGCCGCCGCCGGAGAAGCCCGCCGCGCCACCCATTGAATTCACCTCCCTGGACATCAACGCGGGCATGTCGGGCGGCACCACGCTGATCGAGGCGGACGGCTACGACGTTACCGGGTCCGGCGGCGATATCTGGACTGAAAAGGACGGCTTCAGGTTTGTCTCGCACAAGCTCAGCGGCGATTTCGATCTCCGTGCGCACTTGGTGGGCATACAGGGCACCCATGAGTGGGCCAAAGTCGGATTGATGGTGCGGCAATCCAAGGCGCCCAGCGCCGTCAACGGCGCGGTGGTTGCCACGCCGGGGCACGGCGGCTGGTTCCAGCGCAGGGCCGAACCGGGGGGCGAGACGACCCAGGTGGGCGACGATTCAGTGCGCCCGGACAACGCCTGGCTGCGCTTGACCCGTACAGGCAAAACCGTGACCGCTTATTTTGGCGCCGACAATGAGGGCCGGAAATGGCGCAAACTCATCGCCGAGGAGCTCCAGCTTACAGACACAGTCCTGGTGGGCCTGTGTGTTTCCTCGCACGACACCGGCGCGCTCTGCATGGGCAAGTTTCGGAAAGTGACGCTGGTCACGGGCGCGGCGCCGGAGAAATAGTCGCTTCGTAAATAAGAAGTGGCTTTTGTGTTGCCCTCCCCTTGCTTGCGGGAGGGGGCAGGGGGTGGAGCGGCGTTCCCCAACCCATACCGGCTGTACATTAACGGGATCTGCGAATAGCCCCGGCAGGGGCCGGGGATGGTAGCCGGGGGCGAGCGAAGCGCTGCCCCCGGAAAGCAGCCGCGGGAAATGTTTGCGCCCTGGAGGGGCGCCGGAGTTTGTGCGCCCCGGCAGGGGCGGAGGATGGTAGCCGGGGGCAAGCGAAGCGCTGCCCCCGGAAAGCAGCCCGGGCAAACGTTTGCGCCCCGGCAGGGGCCAAGGATGGTTCGGATGGCCCCGGCAGGGGCCAGGGATGGTAGCCGGGGGCGAGCGAAGCGCTGCCCCCGGAAAGCAGCCGCGGGAAGTGTTTGCGCCCTGGAAGGGCGCGGGAGTCGAGCCATGCCCTCCACCCATCTCAGCCTCCATTACCACATCGTTTTCAGCACCAAGGAGCGCCAACGGCTGATCCTGGATGCTTGGCGAGAACGGCTGCACGCTTTTCTTGGCGGAACTGTGCGGACTGCCGGCGGCGTGGCCAACACAATTGGTGGAACCGACGACCATGTCCACCTGCTCATGGGCTTGAAGGCAACCCATTGCCTTGCCGATGTTGTGCGCGATATCAAATCGTCATCGTCGCGTTGGGTCCACGAGGAGATGAGAGTTCCGGGTTTCCAGTGGCAAGACGGTTACGGCGCATTTACCGTGAGCGTATCCAAGATTGAGGAAGTCAGGAGCTACATCCAGCGGCAACCAGAACACCATCGCAGGCGCACGTTCCAGGACGAGTACGTGGAGCTTCTGAAGAAAAGCGGTATCCAATATGATGAACGATACGTGTGGTAGTTCCAGCGCCCCTGCCGGGGCGCACAACACGTGAGGTGCCTCCTACCGGGGGCACGCGCACCTCCGGTGCGCGGCCCCCGGCTACCATCCTCGGCCCCTCCGGGGCCATCCGCGTGCGTCACTGGGATGCAGAAGGTGTCTTTACCCAACGACGGCAGCGTGATAGCTTCAATGAGGGTATCCACGGACTGCGGACAATGGAGAACGGCACGATACAACAGCCGGTGGTCATGGCGGTGCCAACGCCAGGCCCCAAGCGGCCCTGGTTTCGCTACTCGCTGCGCACGCTGTTGATCTTCGTGCTGCTCATCGGCAGCGGGATGGGGCTGTGGTGGAAATGGGAGCCGTGGAAACTGACGCACCAAGTCGAAACCGGCGGCACTCAGTGTGCAGCGTTCTCGCCTGACGGTGAACTGGTTGTTCTTTCTCTTAGGAATGCCGTGGTCGCTGAGTTAGCAACAGGCCGCATAATCACGCACCTTAGTTACGACCCTGGCGACTACCTGGACAACCCACGTTGGAGCAGCGATGGCCGATGGCTGTCATTTAAGACCGCTCTTGAAAGGTGTCCTCTTGGGGACACACAAAGCTGGACGGAATACCCTGTAGCGAGCTGGGATGCGACCTCCGGATCCTACCGTCCAACTGAAAGAGGGGCAGAGCTTGGGTATGGGACCATTGTGCCCCTACCAGGAAACTCGGGCGACAAATGGGTCGTCGCCCGTACAACAGCCAGGGATGGGCGAACCCTCCAAGAGGTGCCTGGTCCGGCCGTCAACCTTTACTCCAAACAAAACTACAGCACAAAAACAGAAACTGACCTATTGGCAGATCTTCGCGCGCCTATACAAGGAGAATTCGGCGTTTATTTTGGTGGAACGATTTCGGAGGACGGAAACTGGATCATCGTCTGTTCAGACAGGCACCAGTTCGCCTTCGTCTGGCACCGCCGTCGTCCGGAATACTGGTGGGGCCTGGCTTGGCTGCCGGAGTTCTGGCTGACGGCGGTCTTCGCGGTCGCGTTCGTCTGGAGCGTGCGCCGGGATCGCTGTGACGACCGGCGAGGAGCCGGTCCTTCGTCCGCCTAAACAAAAGGCCCCTCGCACATTCATGCAAGGGGCCTCTAATGGTGCCAAGGCCCAGAGTTGAACTGGGGACACCCACATTTTCAGTGTGGTGCTCTACCAGCTGAGCTACCTTGGCACCGCCTCTTCTATTCTTACCTCATGCCCGCCCCGTGTCAAACCCCAGCCGCAGTTTTTCCTGTGCCGGGGTGCGTGCGGCGTACGCATTGTAGCGCAGGCTTCCAGCCTGCTGTATCGCCGACTTCCAGTCGGCAGGGCCTGCATTGTTGTGGGCGTCCAGAGAGTCAAGGAAGATCCTGCGGGCTGGAAGCCCGCGACACAGCAGACTGGAAGTCTGCGCTACATTCACCAAAATGCGGGACCGCTCCCTCTGGAACTAAAATACTTTTTCTTTGATTTCTTATTTGACATTGAAATGAATGATGATACTATAATAGATGGTACGCGAGTGTTGATGTAGGGCGAGCCGCTGGCTCGCCGCCGCTTGCGGAGCCAACAGGACAGGCGATCCAGAGGATTGCCCTACGGAGGAGCAGCACAATGGAATCGAAATACGATCAGGAGGATTGGAAAATCATCCTCAAGACTTACGCCGAGGTCGGCTGTAACGCCTCTGAAACACTGCTGGTGGTGCGGGCCAAGTACCCACAATACGCACATCTGGCCTGGAAGACGTTTAAGGAGTACCTGCGTTCCGAGGAGGGCGAGAAGCAGGTTGCTGAAGCGCTGGAAGCCCACGAGTTGCAGATCGCAGGCCAACTGGCTATCAACAGAACTAGGTGGAACGCCATGTCGCTGTACCGGCTTTGGGAAGAATGCGCCAGGGCACTGCTGATGCGCGCCTTGGCCGGCGACAGGGACGCGGAACGGAAGGCCGTTCAGTACTTGAGGCTGGCCAGCCCCATGCTCAAGGCCGCCCAGTTCGACAGATTCCTTGAAGAGGAGGATCCCGAGCCGCGAATTCTGGGGCCTGTCCCGGAGGATCTTGTCGCCCAGGCTGTCCAGCCTCGTAGCACAAGCGTCCCCGCCAGTGTCCCTCCCTCGCCCCTCGCCCCTAACCCCTCGCCCCTCGCCCGGCCTTCCAACACCGCCGCCCTCGCCAGTGTCCTCGCCTGCGCCTCCCTCTGCGCCCCGGCCAACCCAGCTCCCAAACCCGCGCCGCGCGCGCCCGCAAGCGCTGTTTCCGAGCCGCGCGCGTCAGCAAGCGGCCAGTCCACCAACCCCGGCCCAGAACGCCTCTTGGCCACAGATGAACACAGATGAACACAGATACACAAGTGGTTTTTTGAAAACTGAACAAAGTGCGCTCATCCGTTGTCCTGGCAAGGATGCTCTGCCCATGCGCAGCCCAAAGCCTGAAGCCGAAGCCAGGCTGGAGTAGTAAAATTACCAAAGGATTCGCGTTTTTTGAAAGACGGCTTGCGCAGGCTGGGATCAGGTGGGGCGGGCGGGGACGCCTCCCACACCGCCGGGAGTAGTAAAATTACCAAGGGATTCGCGGATTTGGGATTTAGAGTTTTTGTTCCTTATCTGTTTCCTTCGGGTTTCGGATCTTGAGTTTCGGATTTGGCTGGCGACAGGGGCACTTGGAATGTCGCGCTCCCTTGCAGTTCCCGGTCGCACACGTTCAGGGCGGCGGCCGCCAGGCTTGTCCCGCCCAAGGCGCCAGGCCGGTAAGTCACAACCAGCTCATACTGGCCTGCGCGCCGCAGGTCGAAGAGTTCCGAGAGGGGAATCAGCCGCGTCAGCGCGCAGGCCGGCGGCAGGACGACCACGGCATCCCTGTCCGGATCGAATTCCGAGGCTTTCGCGGCGGCCCTGCCGAAAGCCGCTACGGGAGTCAGAACGCCGTCGGGCGAGCGGAAGAGAAGTTTCAAGTCGTAAAGCGGCCTCAAGGCCGGCGTGTCCACCAGCCGCAACCGCGACTGCCCCTGGTTCACAAAAGTGAAACACGCCCACACGCCGGGCCCACAACAGAACTCAGTGCCGTCGCCTACGCGCAGGCTGGTCCTGGGCAGGCCGGCCGTGTTCCGCGCCGCCGGCGCGCCGTTTTTGTACTCGTAGGTCCAGAGATCGTAGAAGAGCCACCCCAGGAACGCAGCACACAACAGGACCGCCACCGCGCTGCCGACCCGCAGCCTCTTCGATCCGGTTTTTCTGGCCATCACACGCTACTCGCGACAGAGATCACAGGGAACGGCTTCTTGAAACCGCAGATGAACACAGATGAACGCAGACTCGATTGTATGTTTCAAACCCTGAATGTTGTTCGTATCTGCGTTCATCCGCGTGCATCTGCGGTTCCAAAGCGCTCTCAAATGGACTCATGGCAGGCGGCGGCAGCAGCGGAAACCGACGCGCGGCGAGCGCGCGGCTTTGTTCTGCTCCAGGGCGTCACTGCAGGAAGCCTGGCCAAACGGGGTGTCATAAGCGCCGCCGCGCACTTCGGCATCGCCATCGCGGTCTGTCCATTCCGCCAGGTTGCCGCTCATGTCGTAGACCCCGATGGCGTTCCGGCACTCCTTCCTGGACCCGCTGGGCAGGACCGCACTGCCGTCCGTGTTGCAGGTTGCCTTATTGGGCGCGTCGGGGTAAGGATAACGCAGTTTGTCCGGGCCTTTGCAGGCACTTTCCCACTCGCTCAAAGAACAGAGTTTCTTGCCCTTGCCTTCGCAGGACTGCCGGGCCTCCAGCCAGGTAACGTTGGCCGCCGGCAAGGCGTCTGCCTTATTGGGCCACTCGTAGCGGTCAATGCAGAAGGCCTCGCGCCTCTCATCCCCGGTCCAGGCGCCGCCCCGGGCCGGGCTGCTGGGCGCGAAAAGACTCATCCCCAATTTGCTGCAAAAATCCTCGTCGTTCAGGTAGTCAATGTAGGGTTTGACGGCCGGGCCGCGGTTGTACTGCTCGGCCTGCTTGAACAGCTCACGGGCCTTGGCAAAGTCAGGCGGGGTCTTGCACAGTTCGCTTTTGCCCTTCTCGAGTAATTCTCCGAATCTTACGGGATCGAAGTTCAGCACCTTCAGCATGTTGCTGATCCGTCCCGCGGACTTTGTGAGTTTCAACTCCTCAGCCAGTTTCAAGGCGTCCTGCAATTCCGGCAGGCGGCGTTGCGCGTCGTCCCTGGCCCGTTCCGCGCTCAACATCTTCGACGCCAAAACCCCGGCCTTGTCGGCGAAATCGCGTTTGGCGGCGTCAGGCGGGTTCAGGTCGCGCACCTCGCCGAAAGCGCGCGCCGCTTCCTCCCATTTCTCCTGCTCCAGCGCCTGCTCGCCTTGCTGCATGACGCGCTGGGCTTTGAATTTCCGCACCAGGAGGGGCAGGTCCACGTCCGGCGGGCCCTGCTGCTTCGCCGCCTTCAAGTCGCCCGCCAACTGCTCCAGCAGTTCCACAGCGCCGGAGAGGTTGCCGCTTTCTGCCATTTTCCTGGCTTCGTCTATTTTGATCCACTGTTGGGCCTGATCTTTAAGCTCCTTGCTCTTAGTATTGAGGAGGAAGAAGCGCGCGGCACTGAGCT
>JBEKKG010000016.1:0-22399 GCA_050010835.1 Planctomycetota bacterium | reverse complement strand
AGTCAAGTTCCAGTCAACTTGTTCGTGGTCGTCAACCCGCTCGGGGGCGCCCGTTTCCAGAAGGGGACCTTGCTTCCCAGCCGGTCGCAGTATAATAGTCCGAAAACAAGCCGCTGGAGCGTCTCGGAGCGGCTCAACCAGGAAATCCCGGGTAAGCGGTGTTCGGGGAGAGACAAGGCGCCCATGGGCCAAGTCATCGGTGCGATGCTCACGGTCGTCCTGTGGTGGTTCCTCCTGGGAGTGCTCTTCACCGGCGCCGGCCTGCTGCTGCGTGGCGCGCTGGGCTTGCGCAGCCGGACCACTCCGGCCTTGTTCCTCTCGTTCTGGCTGGGCTGGGGCGGAGCGCTCCTGTTCCTGCAAATCTACCACTGCTTCTGGCAGGTAGACTTGATCGCCCTGGCTGTGGTCGGGGCCGCGGGCATCCTGGGCCTCGTGCTGGGCCGCAAGGAGCTGCTGGAATGGCCGCGCAGCGCAGAGCCCGGGGGCCGACGCGCACGGTTTGTGGCGGCCGCCTGCTGGGCCCTGGGCGTGCTGCTGCTGGCCAACCACGCCATCGGTCCCATCCGCAATTACGACACGGCCCTGTACCACCTGCAAATCGTGCGCTGGCAAACCTTCAGTCCGGTCGTCACGGGCCTGGGCAATCTCTACGGTCGGCTGGCCTTCAACAACTCCAGCCTGCTCTATATGGCGATGCTGGAGAGCGGCCCTTGGCACGGCCGCGCTCAACACCTCGGCAACGGCCTGCTGCTCGTCGTCCTCGGCGGCCAGGCCGCGGCCAGTCTGGCGCAGCTCTGCCGGTTCGCGCAGCCGCCGCGAGCGCACGACCTGTTCGTGGCGGCCGTCACACCGCGGCTCTTGCAGGGCGCTTTCACGGAAGTCTCGGGCTTCTCGACGGACCTCCCCGCCTTCGCGCTCGGGATCGTCGTCGTGGCGCTGCTCCTGCGTCTGTGCCTCGATGACCCGGCTGTTTCCGGGGACGTGTCGGGCGATGCGTTCGCGGTCTGCGTCCTGGCAGCCATCGGCGTGACCGTGAAACTGAGTTTTGTGGCGCTGGGGACAACCGCGTTCGTGGCGGCCCTGTGGTGTGGGTTCGGGCGCGGCGGCGCGGCGGGGCCGGCTCCGCGCCGTTTGCTGATCGCCGCGCCGGTGTTGGCGCTCCTGGCCGTTATTCCCTGGATGATCCGCAACGTCATCCTCAGCGGCTATATTCTGTACCCGCAGACCTTCGGCGCGGCGCCGGTAGATTGGCGCGTTCCCAAGGCCTCGGCGGACGTGATGCGGAATTGGATCTGCTGCTGGGCGCGCAAGCCCTGGGCGCACTGGACTGAGACCCGCGAGGGCTGGGACTGGGTGCTCCCCTGGGCCTGGCGAGTCAGCGCCAGCCTCTGGGACGTCAAGCTCCCCCTGGCGCTGCTGTGCTTCGCGGCTGTGCTGGTGCTCTTTTCTGAGCGCCGGCGCCGCTGCGCCGCTTCAGGGCCGGGCCTCCCACGCCCTGCGTGGCTGCTGCTCATTCCGGGCGGCGCCTCCGTGGCCTGTTGGTTCCTCACCGCACCGGAACTGAGGCTGGGGGTATTGAGCATCTGGTGTTTCACCGCCACGGCGCTGGCCCTGTCCGTCTGCCAGCTTGGCCGTCTGGCGCACGCGCCGCGCGCGTGCTCCGCGCTGGTGCTGGCGCCGGCGGCGGCGGGAGTGCTGCTGGCGCTGGCCACGATGCCGCCGCTCGTCACACGCCCCGGCGCCGACGAGGGGTTCTACCCCGTGCGCACGGTTCCGTTGGCCAAGTTCGCGACGCAGTCGGGACTGATTGTCCTGGTTCCGAAGGACTCAAGCGATCCGTGCGGCTGGGATGCGCCCCTGCCGTTCACGCCTCATCCGCATCCGCGGCTGGCGCAGCGGAAACCTGGCGACCTTTCGTCGGGCTTCCGGATCGAGCCGTTCAGCGAGGACGTGGTGGCAGGCATCCCGCCTTGAGGACAATGCGCATGGAATTTGTCGCCATTTACCCTTGACAGCAGGGGCGCCAACGGTATGAAATGCGCCAGGTCATTCCAGGAAATCAGGCAGGTGAGCTATTCTTCGTGTATCGAAGGTCGGGAAGGAGGTGGTGCCGCGATGATCGCGCATGCAAACAGATGAGCCGTGTGCTTCGCGGTGCCTGGCTGCATCGCACTCACACCTTCGCGCTCCCCCGTCCGGCCTCCCGTATCGCCCTGCCATTGCCCACCAGGTAATGCGCTCTAAAGGACCCGTGAGGCCCGCCGTGGTGGCGCCTCCTGTTTTGGATTCCAGATTCTGGATTGGCAAGGCTGGGTTGGTTGGCCAACCGCAACCCGTCCTGCCTTCCCAGAACTCTCATAACCGGTTGTTGCGTTCTCTCTCCACCTGAACGAACCCGGACCAATCCAAGATCCGAAATCCGAAACCAACCGACCGCAGACACCGGTGCAGTCCGGCCGGGCTGCGGCGCCATAGCGTCGTGCTGGCCGCGAGTGCGACCCATGTGCACTCTTAAAAGAGGAAAGAGGAGGATGTCATGCAGCGATTACCCGATGTGAAACTCAGTGACGTGCAAGCTGTCTACACCGGCCCGGAAGCCGACCTGTGGATGCTGCTGATGGGCGAGCAGATCCACATCGGGGGCTTCCGTTCTTCGATGGACCTCGCCAAGCAAGCCGGCATTCAGGCCGGCCAGGAAGGCGTGGATTTGTGCTGTTGCATCGGCGCGGGCATGCGGTTTCTGGTGCGCTTCTGCGGCGTCAAGCGGATGCGCGGCGTGGACGCCACGGTGCGCATGGTTGAGCTGGGCCGCTCCCGCTGCGCTCGAGAAGGCTTGGACAAGCAAATAGAGTTCATTCAGGCGGATGTCTGCCGCAGCGGCTTGCCGGCTGCCTGCGCGGACTTCGTGTGGGGCGAGGATGCCTGGTGTTACGTCGAGGACAAGGCGGCGTTGCTTGCGGAGGCGGCGCGGATCGTCAAGCCCGGCGGGACCATCGCCTTCACGGACTGGGTGGAGGGGCCCGGTTTGACCCAGGCGGAGGCCGCGCGCTACCTGCGCTTTATGAAGTTCCCCAGCGTGCTGACCGTCAAGGAGTACTCGGACCTGTTGGTGAAAAATGGCTGCGAGGTCGTGCGCGCCGCGGATACCGGGCGCTTCCCCTCCCACGTGGATCTCTACCTTTCCATGGTGGACAAGCAGCTCACGTATGACGCTCTCAAGATCATCGGCTTCGACACGAAGATTCTGGAGACATTGAGTCAGGAGATGGTGTTCATGCAAGGGCTCGCCCATGCCGGCAAGATCGCGCAGGGGCTGTTGATCGCGCGCAAGAAGTGAGGACGAGAGAAGCACACCGGCGCTTTCGTGCGGGGACAAGCCGCGCCGGTCCAAACAACCTGGTGGCAAAGGACCGCCAAAGAGGAGGGGACTGACATGTCGTACCTGAAAGAACGGCCGACCGGGCCGCGATTGAGCGCGAGCCTGCCGGCTGCGTTTGTGGCGCTTGCGGCAACAATACAGAGAAGAACGGCTGGACATGCCGGCAGGCTTGTTTGGCTGGGGATGGTGCTCCTGGGGCTGCTGGCCTATCCATTGGCGTTGCCCGCTGGTGAGGCACAGCCAAGCGCAGACAAGCCCATTGACCCGGAGCAGATTCGCAAGGATGTCAAGGCTACGGTGGCGGACCAGAAAAAAGACGACAAGAAGGATGACAAGAAAGACGACAAGAAAGAGGAAAAGGGCGCCCCGTTGCCATTGCACTGCATCGAAGGTGTCGGTGGAGTCTTTGCCACGGACACCGCTTACCTGGTGAACCCGCCCAAGAAGGGCGAAATCGCAGGCCTGCCCGCCTTTGAAGGCACCTTCGTGGACATCGGCGCCAGCAGATGGATGACGGCATTCACGGCCACCGAGAATCTTATCGGCCGAGTGGAACTGGGCTACGGCTGGGACCACATGACCCTGGGCAACCTGAACAGGAGAATCCAGCAGGCAACGACCCTGGACGTGCACGACAACAGCGCGGACCTGCACAACTTCAATGCCCGCGGTCTCCTTGTCAAGGACGGCGACTTCGGGGAGTCGTGGGTGCCCGCCCTGACCCTGGGTATCCACTATAAGTACAACCAGACCGAGTCCGCCATCAACAAGGACCTGGGCGGAATACTGAAAAGCATCGGGGTCACCAAGGACAATGGTGTGGATTACACGCTCTACACGACAAAGATGATCAAGGCGCTGCCCCGTCCCATTCTGGTGAGCGCGGGGGCGCGTGAAAGCTGCGCAGCGCACATCGGGCTGCTGGGGTTCACCGATCAGTACCGGGCCACGGCCGAAGGGAATGTGTGCGTACTTCTCACGGACCACTTCATTTTGGCTGGCGAATACCGCATGAAGCGCAGTTCCTACACGGAAATCCCCGGGCTGGTTGCGAAGGAGCACGACTGGTGGACCACTGACGTGGCCTACATCATCACCAAGCGTTGCACCTTTGGCGCCGGATACGGGCACTTCGGCGATGTGCTCAACCATAGCGCCAACGGCGTGTGGGGCGTCAAGTTCAAGTGGGAGTTCTGATGCCCGCGCATCGGTCCCATGCGCCAATGGCCAATGGGCTGGTGGCTGGCCCGCTCCCACGGCTGGCCACCAGCCTGAATGGATCATGTGGTGAACCCATCGTAGGAAAATAGCCTTATCCGCGATTCCTTTGTTTTCCCCATGCGTTCCGCCAATCTCCGGTATAGACAATGGCGGGTGACTATGGATAAAGCAGCCCAATCTCTTCTGTTCTCTCTGTTCTCTCTGTTCTCTCTGTGCCCTCTGTGCCCTCTGTGGCTGCTCGCGCAGGAAGACCTGGCGCTGCATGAGCCGGTCAAATTGAAGAAAGAGCCAGCAATCCAAATCAACTACCAGGGCCGCGATGAGGAGCCGCCGGCCGAACGGGCCTGGCTTTCGGCCAACTTCGCTTGGGCCGGGCGGACGCCGTTCGAGGTGCAGCTCGACCAGGGCTACTACTACACTGACGAGAAGGAAGCGTATCTGTTCCTGCGCCTCAACACCGCGAACCTGGTCAAGAACGGGACGTTTGAGCAGGATGCCTGGCGCCGGGGCTGGCCGGATGAGTGGGCCAAGCAGTATTGGAAAGCGACGCGCCGGCACCACCTGAAACCCGGCGATCCGGCGTCCATCTGCCTGCGGCTGGGGGAAGGTCTTTATTGGGCGGCGCAGGACGTCAAGGGCCTTGCGCCTGGCAAGAAGCACGTGCTGACTTTCTCGGCGCGGGCCGAAAAGGACAAGCCGGGTTCGTACCAGGTCCTCTGGGACGGCGGCAAAGGGTCCTCTTCCGGCAAAGTGGCGGCCGAGCAGTTCCAGGATTTCACGGTCCCGTTCACGCCCGAGACTGACAAGCCGGTCACGGTCAAGTTCTGGTCGGGCGATTTTGCGGACGCGAACTCCAGCGGCGTCGCCTATTTCGCCCATGTGCGCATGTATGCCGAGGACGCTGAGCGGCCTCCGGCGTGGCCGTTTTCCGCCACCCAGATATCCGCGCTCAAAGCCACGGTGGCGCTCTACAACACTTCGGGCGGCAAGCGCGAGAAACTCAGTAGCTTCACGATCGCTGCTTTCATGCCCGACACGACCGTGACACAACCTATTCCTCTGGAGAAGTTGCCGGCAGCGCCGCTCGGCCGCAGATTGCTGCTCGTCGCGGAACTCCTGAACGCCAAGGATGAGCCGGTGCTGGATGCCCAAAGCAAGCCCCTGCGCACTGAGCTGCCCTTTGGCAGGATCGCCCCGCCGGTGCAGGTGCTGGAACCGATCAAGAAGCTGGAATGGTCGGACGATTACGCGTGTTTCATCAACGGCAAGCCGTTCTTCCCCATCATGCTCTACAACTGGTACGAATCCGAGTTCACCGCGCGCGACTGGCAAGTGGACATGCCGGAGATGCGCAAGATGGGCTTCAACACGATTTACCTCGTGGACCGCTGCCTCGACAAAGTCAAGGCCGCCAACCTGTACTTCCTGATGCAGCGGCCGAGTTGCTATGAAGCCAAGCCCGCCGGCAAGCAACTTCCGCTCCAGTCTCTCACCAACGCCCGCGACAACTTCGGCGAGTGGCTGCTGGCTTACGCGGACAGCGCGGAATACCAACTCAAGCAAGCCGGCGCCGTGCTGGAGCGGTACGAGAAGGACAAAGCCGTGGACGCCGCGCGGCCCATTCTCCAGTGCGTGCAGGGGCCGTCGCCAGCGAAGTTCGCCGCCTACGCCAAGACGGCGGAGATAATGTGGCCCGAGCCGCATACCCACGACGGGCCTTTCACCGTGAATTTCGTGCAGACGGCGTTGGATAAGGCGCGCGAAGTCCGCGGCGCCAAAGCCGGCGCCTGGATCGAGTGCGCGACGTATTCGCCGTACGGGCCGCCCTTGCTGTGGCCGGGCGCGGTGCGCGAGCGGGCTTGGGCGGCGCTGGCGCGCGGCGTGCGCGGCATTGATTGGTTCGCTCACCACGCGCATGAAACCGACGCCCAGGGCCGGCCCTGCGGCCGCACCAAGGACATGGCGCCCTTGACCTGGAGCGAATTGCGCGGCCTGCTGGCGGAGATCCAGTACCTTACTCCCGCGCTCTGCGCGCCCGACCATCCGGGCATCCGCGCAGCGCCCGACATGGCCGACGTGGTCCGGCGCGACGCGGGCGGCAAGAGCTACGTTATCGCCGCGCCCAGCTTCTGGTATTTCAAAGGCGGGATTGACAAACCCTGGAAGTGCGGGCCGCAGGAGAAATGGGAGCGTTGGACGTGGGAGCCAGGCCCCGAAGGAAGGCTCGCCCATAAGAGCGCGGGGACAAGCGCACACGGCTACTTTTTCGGCAAGACCTATAAGCTCCAGCCGGGCGATAAACTGCTCCAAGAGGTCTACATTGATCCTGCCGCACAGCCCAAGGCCTTTGCCATCTTGTTCCCGACCTACACGATCTACGGCGATTACTACGGCATTGATTGGCAGCACTTTGCTTGTTGGGGAACGCAGGAAGAGGTGGACAAGCTGCCCAAACTGCCCGGCATGCCGAAGAAGGTCTTTCACGCCGGCGATTTTCCTCCTACGGGGAAGTGGATCACGCTGGAAGTGGATGCCGCGGACGCGGGCGTTGCCGGCACGGAAATCACCAGCCAGCATCACGGCCGGCGCTTTTATCTCTGGGGCGACGCCGCCGCAACGGTCTGGTGGGGCAAATCCTACCTGAAACGGGCCGGCGGCGCGCTTACCGAATGTTACGCTCCGCTCCAGGACAACCTGGTAACGATCACAGTTGAGGGGCTCAAACCCGGCAGCCAGGTTCTCTCCTTGCTTGACGGCCGTGTCCTGCCGGTGGAAGGCGCCAGTTTCAGAGACACGCTTTTCACCGCCGGCCCAAGCGGACTCGACGGGCGGGAAGTGCGGCTTTACGAGATCACGCCGTAGGTCGGTCCTAAACACAGAGGGCGCAGAGGACACAGAGGAATGAAACTTGAAACTAGAAACATGAAACACCTTTCCTTTGTCGTTCTCCTCTCCTTCCTCTGTGCCCTTTGCGCCCTCTGTGTTGAGGAACCCGTTGGTTTGCGCAACCAGCTTCAGAACGCCTCGTTCGAGGAGGACTGGCTGGTCAGCTCGGTGCTGGCGCGGCGGCGCTGGGGCCTCATCGCGCGCGCTGAAGTGGGCTACGGCGAATCCGACGGCAAGATAGACCACTGGGAAGCGCCCGCCGAGTGGCGGGACGCCGGCACCGCGCACAGTGGCAGGTATTCGGTGAAACTCATCGCGGGCCGCAAGCTCTCCCAGTCCGTGCGCGTGGCCATGCGTTCTCCGGCCGGCGGCAACCCCGCCAGCCAGCAAACCGATTTCCAGCCGCTCGAACCGGGCGACCTGGCCAAGCTCGACAGGCGCGTTGTCAAGGGCGGCGCGTGGATCAAGGCCGCCGCTCTGCCTGAAGGCAAGGCGAAAATCAGCATCGCGGGCGGCGGCAAGGCCGAGACGCTTATCCCCGGCGGAACTTATGACTGGCGGTGGGTATGGGTCTCCTCGGCGGAGCCGTGGGCTGCTGCCTCGCAAATGACGATCACGATCGAATGTGCCGCGGGCACTATGTGGGTGGGCGACGCCGTGCTGGCCGAACTGCCTTTGGGCGCGAACCTGGCCGTCAATGGCGGCTTCGAGAAGCTTGACGCCAACGGCTGGCCCGAAGGCTACAGCCAGCCCGAAGCCTTCTGGTGGTATCGCTTCGATTACTACTCGTTCACCGGCTGGGGCCATGACGGCGGCTATGGCTGCCACCTCCCGCAGCGTATTGACTTGGTGCCGGGCTACCGCTGGCGCGGCCATGCGGCGGTGGACTCGCTGGTCAGCCATTCGGGCCGCAATTCGCTGCGCATGGTGGCCTATCCGGGCGACCAGTTTGGCGTGCTGGGGCCGCCGGTGGAACTCGCCGGCGACAAGCCTTTCGAAATCGCGGCGTGGGTGCGCGCCGACCGCATCCATCAGGTGGAACTCATGGCCGTGAACGCCGACACCAACGAATACGTCTTGATGGACAGTGACCACTTTGCCGGATTGGAAGCCGTGGGCGTCGCCGCGGGCTCGAAGGGCCAGGGCACTTATGATTGGACCTATCTCCGCAAACTCATCTGCCCCAAGAGCGCCGTCAAGCGCATCCGGCCGCTGTTGGCAGTGCGCGGCTTCGATGGCCGCATCATCGAGAAGAACATCGTCGGCACGGTCTGGTTTGACGACGTGGAAATCATCCAGCGCGGCGGCACGGAACCAACGCCCTCCAGTCCGCTTACCGCCATTCACGAGGTCGAGGCCGACCTCTTCGATCTCGACTTGGGCGAACGCCTCTGGGGCAAGAACGTCGCGCGGGCCGCCTTGCTGTGGGGGAATGCTGACGTGAGGCTTTTCATTACTTCGCCCACAGGCAAGACACAAGAAGTCAGGGCCAAGGTCGGTTGGGGCGATAACACGCCCGCATTTGAGCTGCCCTACCGGATTGACGAACTTTGCAGCGCGTGGGATCAGCAATATACGGTGCAGCTTTCCATCACGAGCGGCGGCGTGACACGCACTCTGGACACGGCCTTCGGCACGCCCAGTTCGCTGCTCACCAGTCGCGCAAGCCACCAGTTCCTCTTCCCCGAAGAGGAGCTCGTCGTCGCGGCCAACTTGCAGGTCAGCCGGCAGAGCCTGGAGGAGTTGTCGAAAGTCGTGCTGCAAGTTGTCGCTCCCGGCGGAAAGGTCGTCTCTGAAATGGTGGTTGACAAACCCGCGGCCAAGCTGCCGATCATCGTGCCGGCGGCAAAAGCACTCAGCGACCTCAACACAGACCGTTGCATTACTTTCGTCCCCGACCTTAAGAATTGCGCCATCCATCCCTGGAGGGAAGCGGTTCGGGATTACACGGTTGTGTTGCGATTGGCAGGTTCGGATGGCAAGGAGCTTGCCAGAGCTGCGGGCGTCCAGTTCGGGCGCATCACACATTTCGATCCTAGCGAGTTGAAGATGATCGAGAAAGCTCCGGCCAAAGGAGGCCAGCCGGCGCGCTTCGAGCCGGCGGAGCCTGTCACGGTCAACGCCCAACACTTCCTCCTCGCCGGCGGCAAGCCGTTCTTCCCGGTGTACTTCGGCGAGTATGGCGACACGTTCCGGCCCCAGGAGGGCATCAACATCACCCGCGACCAGATTGGCTCGCTGGGCGCCAATCCGCTGCTCCTTTCCGACGACGAGCGGAAGAAGTACGGCATGGACAAGCTCTTCGGCTGCGGCGAGTGGGACCTGAATGGTATGCTCAATCAGAAGCCCGCGGACATCGCTGCCAAGATTGACAAACTCCGCGCGGACAACCCCGGCAAACCGATTGTCAGCGGCTACGATCTGATCTCCCACCCCGGCAGCCGCCGCGCCGACGTGGCCCGCTACTTCTTCCCTGCCTACGACGTGGCTGGTATGGAGGTCAGCTTCGGCGCCTATGTGCCGAACCTGAGGGTGGACTATGTCCCCGCGATGCAAGGAAAGAACTGCGCGATCCTGGTAGGCTTCGAGCATTACTACTTCCTGTCCTTCGAGCAACTCCGCTACCGTTCCTACCTGGCGGTGATGCGCGGCGCGGCGGGGTTGGGCCTGATCCCCTCGCGCATGATGGAAGGGCGGCCTGAATGCAACAACTATCTGCGCGGGATGAATGCCGAGTGCCGTGCGCTGGCGCCCGTGTTTGCAGCCCCGCCGCCCAAGCTGCTCACTCAGGCCAGCGTGCCCAACTTGTTCACTTGGGAACGGGAGTTGGAAGGCAAGCGCTACCTCTTCGTGGTGCGCGGCGAACCGTTTCTGACGCGCGGCTTGTTCCAATGGCCGGGGCGCGAGACTCCTGGCGGCAAGCGGGCTCATACCGAACCGCCGGACAAGCTGCTGGCGCAACACTGGGCTGAGAACACGCGCGTCTTCGACGTGTCCGCAGGAGACACGATTGTGCAGGAGGTGTTCATCGAGGGCGCTGCGCCGCGCATGCTTGCGCTCCAGTTCCGCTCGCGGCGCGACGTGGACCATACCTGGGAGCACCGTGCCTACTGGGGCGCTGCCGACCTGGCGAGATTCACTACCGAGGCAACCTATCCCGCCGACCAGAAGCCGCCTGCGCCCTGGCGCGCCTGGATGGTGGTGGAGAACCCGCCGCAGCCCATTAACTCCTCGGCCGAGCGGGGCGCGTTCTACTTCGAGGTCCTGGGCGGACCCGCGTGCAAGGCCGTGGACGGCCAGCCGTCCCTGAAGCGCCTGGGCGCCGTGCCGCAACCGGGACAGTGGCTGACGCTCCGTGTCCCAGCGAAGGATGTCGGCCTGGAAGGCGAGCATATTGACGGCATCGCTTTCGCGGTGGATGGGGGACAGGTCTTCTGGGGCAAGACTTCTTTGGCCAGCGAGGCAGGCAAGGAGACCGTCGTTCTGGACGGTTCGTTTGAGACGCTGGCAACGGACACGGGAACTTGGCCGGTCAGATTCACCGTTCCGGGCGCAAAGTCCGTACGGGTTCGTGCCTTGTTCGAGAATGTTGAACTGTCCACTCAAGGCAACAGTTGGCAGGACACGTTCCCCGTGCCGTACCGGGCGCGGGTATACGAGAGCGAGGCGAAAAATACCGATTAGCCACAGAGGACACAGAGAACATAGAGAACAAAAGGATTTGGGCTTTTCCAAAGTCCAAAATTCTTTCTCTGTGCTCTCTGTGTCCTCTGTGGCGAATAGTTGGTGTTGCACTAGACATTCCCTCCTCTGCCACGGACAATCCCCGGCTGCACGTGATGGTAACAGCGGCTGAGCAGCGTTATCGTCGCCCAACCTCGGTAAGGAGAAACAACATGCCAGTGATCAGCGGCCTGCGGGCCTTGCCAATGTCTGTTGCCACCGTGTTGCTTGCGGTGGCGTTCCAATGCCGCGGCGGAGAAGAGATAACGCTCAAAGCCGGCGATCTGGCCCCCAAGCTGTCCGTCAGCAAGTGGCTGAACGGCGAAGCCGTTGAGAACTTCGAGAAGGGCAAGCTCTACGTCATCGAGTGCTGGGCCACCTGGTGCGGGCCGTGCAGAGCTTCCATTCCCCACGTTTCGGAACTTAACACAAAACTCAAGGACAAGGGCGTGGTGTTCGTCGGCATGAACGTCTCCGAGCCGGATACGTCCAAGGTCGAGCCCTTCGTCAAAGGCATGGGCGACAAGATGAACTACCGCGTCGCTCTGGACGAGGACGGCAAGACCGCGGCCGCCTGGCTGGCAGCGTCCGGCCAGCAGGGCATTCCCTGTGCCTTCGTCGTGGATAAGGAAGGGAAAATCGCCTGGATTGGCCATCCGATGGATGGCCTGGACAAAATTCTCGAGCAATTGCTGGCGGGTACCTTCGACCTGAAGAAACAGGCGGAACTGGAAGCCAAGCGCAAGGATTTGCAGCGCCGCTTCAGCGAGGCCCTCCAAGCCGATGATGTGGACAAGCTTCTGGCCCTGGGGGAGGAGGGCGTGGCCCTTGACCCGGATTCCGCGCCCAGAATGAAACTCATGAAGTTCCACATCCTCCTGACCAAGAAGCACGACTACGCTGCGGCTTACGCCCTCGCTACGGAACTCGCCGGCAAGGACCTCAAGGACAATTCCGAGGCGCTGAACGGCATCGCCTGGACCATCCTGGACGAAAAGGGCCTCGAGAAGCGCGATCTGGACCTGGCGCTGAAAGCGGCGTTGCAGGCCGATGAGTTGACCAAGCACGAGAGCGCTCCGATCCTCGACACACTGGCCCGGGCCTACTTCGAGAAGGGCCAGGCCGCCAAGGCGGTCGAGACGCAGACGCTGGCGGTTGAGAAGGTGGCCGGCGACGAGCAGATGAAGGAAGAGTTGACGAAGACGCTGGCCAGGTACAAGGAGAAAGCCGGCGTGCAGAAGTGATCCCCGTGGAGGGGGAAGACTTGAGTGGACAGCGAAACAGGAACATCTGCGGCCAAGACGGCCCCGCCAGAGGTTTCGCCTGCAGCCGCGCCCGCCGGCCCGCGCCGCTTTTCGCGCTTGGCAGTCCTGCTCGCAGGGCTGCTGCTGGCTGCCGTAATCGGCGTGCCCCTGCTTTACCTGGCCTACCGTGTGGGCAAGCAGCGCGGCAGGGAGATTGAACGGGAGCGCATTTTCCAGGTCGAGCAGGCTGTGGTCGTGCCAGCCCGCGAGAGCCCGCGGGAAATGCGGGCCGCGCCAGCGCCTCCGCTCAGCCAGCCCAGTCCTGCCCAGGACGGCACCGGCGGCCCCGTTGCCACCTGCGAACCTGCTCCTGCAAAGGAGGCCCCCGGCGCGGCTGATCCGGCGCCGGCAGCCTGGTGCTTTACCGCCACCGAGTGCGTGCGCGCTGTCTGGCCTATGGAACTCCTGCCCAACAGCGCTACCGTTACTCACGATCACTTCCGCATCCGCGAAGGCGCAAACCGTCTGACCGGCCTTGACAACGGCCTGTGTGAGTTCGTTTTCCGGCTGGACCATGCGGCCAACGTGGTTGTTTATTTCCATGCACGCTACTCGGATGAATGCGGCAATTCGCTCCGCTGCAGCATGGACGGCGGGGCAAGCACCGTGCTCGGCGGGAGGAAAGTCTTCGGCGAGTGGCTCTGGGACCACTCCATGCGCCGCTTCGCCCTGGCCGAAGGTATGCACGGGCGCAAGGGCACGAACATGGGTCGTAGCGACCCCATCGAGCCCGTCATATTCAGGCAAGTGACCTATGGTTACGATGTTATGAGAGACACACCAGTACGGAAGGCCGTCATCTTTTGAAACGTTTTGTCGCATGATTGATCGGTTTCTGCACAGAGTTTGCAGGCCCTTTGCGTAGAGTCCGAAGAGCTTTGCCAAGGGAGTGGCGTCAACTGGCGCAGTATGCGGGACCTGTCCCTCTAACCCGGATTTCTCAACGCGGAGGGCACAGAGGAACGCAGAGGTGTTCGCATGAAAAGATATATTGCTGTTTTTCATCGGTCTTAACTCTGCGTTCCTCCGTACCCACTGCGGTGAGTAGACCAGCCTTGAAGCTTTGCGCCGCGAGTTTTTTTTTCTCCAGCCTTCATGCAAGTCCTTAAAAGTCTGGGCAAACTGTTCGGAATTGGCGCGAACTGACGCCAGACTGGCCGGAACCGGGACCAATCTGGCCGGAACATAAACCATTCTGGCGAGAACTGGCGCTTTCTGACCAACGTTGTAATAGTGATGGTTGACAAGCATCCAGTGACGCCCCCGCAAATTTAGGGCGATTCGCTGAATCGCCTGGCGACTCGGCAGTTCGCCCCACTGCATTGTAGGGCGACTTGCCAAGTCGCCCCACACACTGGGTAGACGTACCGCGGGCGTCCCGTCCTCCAGTGGCAGGCTGGCAGAGCGCGAGGACGAAGGCGGCCGGGACTCCCGCAGTACGCTCTGCTTCCCTTGGGTGGTCAAGGCATGGACCGGAACCTGCGCCGGCTCGCGACACCCGATGCGGACTATGTTCCTGGACTGTGGTACTTGGCCCATGTTGACCTTTCCTACCTATATACTACGTATGGCGGCGCGAGGATTCGGTTTTGGAGAAGGCTTATTGAGGGTCATAGACGGCTTAAGTCAAAGGCCAGCAAGGAGATAACTTTTTTTAATTTTTCTCCGGATTTTTTCAATGACATGCTCCAAAGCCACCAGGTTATATCCTAGACTGTAATAGGCTGTAATATAAATCTTGTGACACAAGACGCATTTCCCTTCCTTCCTCGTACGAGAACTCTGGCGAGCCCGGCCACGCCCTTTCTCTCCGTTCCTCACAGTGATTGTCAAGATGAAATGAGTATTGTGCCCCGATTTTCTGAGCAGCCCGCCATGAACCGTCTGGCCGTGGACCGTGACGGCCGCATCCTCATTACGCTCTGCGACGGTTCGCTCATCTGCTTAGGGAAGTAGGACAGGCTTCCAGCCTGTCCCCGACAGGCAAGATGCCTGTCCTACCTCACGAGCATCCAATGCAGTTTAGCTCCTTCCGGCGCGGGCTTCTCAAACTGGGCGCTGAAACCCTCGGCGGTCTGCTGGGTGATGGCCCGGTTCGTCAACCAGGTCTGCTCCACGAAGACGGCGTAGTCCGCGTCGGCTTCGGCCACTGGGAACTTCACGGCCAGCGCGGTTTCGCCGGCCTTGACCGGCACGTTCTTGCCGCACAGGTTCCGCGCCGGCGTCGCGCCTGAGGAAAGCCCCTGGGCCTCGCTGAGCGGGCCGTGCACGCGCATCCCGCCGCCCTGAAAAGCCAGCTCGCCGGTGGCCTTCGCGACCGTGAGGACGGCTTCTTTGGGCGGCTTGCCTTCCTCCTGGCCGTAATACCATTTGATGGGCTGCTCGTGGTCGGGCTGCTGGAAGAGAATGGCCGCGTCGGCGCAGGCGGCCTTGAAATTCAAGCCCACCGTGGCGGCCGCGCCAATGACCAGCACGTTGTCCCAGGGGGGCTTGCGTTCGGGCCGCTTGGTTACGTCTTCGAGCGTCGCGGCGCTGCCGCCGACCTGCAGGGCGGCGTAGCGGGAGGCCGCGCCCCAGTTGGCAATGTCCAGGACCGCTGAGGGCCAGGCGCCCGGCACGTCCTCCCACATCCAGACGCGGAAGGCCTGCGGCTTGAACGGGTCGCTGCCGATGGCTTGTTCGACTTCGTCATCCTTGGCGAAGTCGGATGGGGCGCCCTGGTCGCCGTAGGGGGCCAGGCCGAGCTTGCGCTGGCCGCCGCGGTCGCCGCCGGGCAGGGCGAACGAGACATCGTTGACGTAGGTGCCCGGCGCAATGGCGTAGCTCAACGGCCGCAGATGGCCGTCCCAGGAGCAGTTCTCCAGGCTATAGAGCGTCGGGCTGCCGGCGTTCTTCGCGCCCCACCAGAACCGGCGGATCTCAAGGTCCTTCGTGCCGTCGGCATTCTCCTTGAACGCGACAATCTCGTACCAGCGCTTGGCGCCGCTGCGCGGGACAAGTTCGCTCGGTTCGGTGAGGGCCAGATAACGCCCGACCACTTCGGCTGTCCACGGACAATCGCGGTCCCCGCGGATCAGGCCGCCCATTCTGAGTCCGCCAACTCCCGTGATGGGATTGGGCAGGACTTGCGTCGGGTAGGGTTTCCCCTCGAACGGGAACTTGCCCGTGTGCGTGGTTTCCCAGTAGCTCTCAGCCGGCACGATCCAGACTTTGCCCTGCGTGATCCATTTGCGCGGGTTGAGGTTGATCAGCGGGCGGGAGTCGCCCAGGGTTTCAACGTGCTGCGAGTCCGGGGTGAACGTGAGTTGCTGTGCGTTCCAGTCCACTGCGGCGACGCGGCCGTGGAAGTTGTTCTGCGTCATGCTGCGGATGAAAGCGCCGAAGCAGTTGCCGTTCTCGTCGCCGGCTGCGGAATGGACGTTGCTCATGTAATCGAAGTCGCAGTAGATGCCGTACGTGTCGCCGTGCGCGTATTGTCTGCGGATCAGCTTCACATCGTAGGTCTGGTTGTCGTTGTGGCTTTCCTGGAGCATGTGCAGCAGGCTGGTGTTGCTCTTGTTGTGGATGATGGCGCCGGCGACGTGGTCGAGCGCGGTGTCGGCCACGAGGTAGTGCATTTTCTTCGCGGTATCGTAGCCCACCGCCTTGACGTAGGCGCGCGTAACGCCGCCGCCGTAGCCGGGACCGCCGTGGATGTTCAGGAACTGGCCCGCGCGAATGCCGCGCACCGTGGGCAGATAGAAGCGGCGGTCGTTGCCCGCCTTGACCGGCTCCTGCAGCCAGTCGAGATAGCTGATCGAACCGTAGATCAGGTTGTTCTCCAGTGTCAGCAGCGGGTGCGTGCCCCAGTGCGGCAGGCTCTCGCCTTCCTTCATGCGCAGCGTGCGGGCCAGGTGCAGCCCGTCCACCTGCGGCACGCGCACGGTCAGGTGCTGCGCATCCGGCTCGATAATGGTGATGCCCGGCGCCGTCTGCCAGCGTTTGGTCAGCTCCGGCAACGGCGGGATGCGCTCCACGCCCTGCGAAGTGTTCTCCGTCTGGACCAGGCGCGAGAGCGCCGGCGGGATCAGCAGGACGCCGCCGGTCTTCCCCAGTTCGGCCACGGCCTTCTCCAGCGCCGCCTGCGCCTCGGCCGGAGTCCCCACCGGCCCGAACTCAGCGAGCGAGCGGATCGCTTCGGCGGCGGAGCGCTCGGCAGGTTTCTCCTCGCCGCGGGTGACTGAGCCGGCCAGCAGCGCGATTGAGGCCACCGTGATCGTCGTCAGCTTCATGCTTGTTCCTTTCCCTGCAAGTCGTACCTAATGCTAATCACGCCTGCGGGGGAGAGCGCATCGGTTCCACCCCCGCGACGCAGATTTCAGAAACGGAGAGCGACCTCTTGACTCGCAAGCACTTTCCGGCGAAATACGTTTGCGTCAACTCATTTTGGTGGTTCTGCGGCGCGCGTAGCCAGCCAGTTGTACCACGGGCGTCTCGCCCGTGGCGAACAGGGCGCCACGACCGGGACGGTCGTGGTACAAACGCTCCTGCGTGGACTTATTTCTTGGCTACGCACCCTCTCCAGCGCAGGCCGTCGAATTCCAGTGGCGTCCGCCGAGACAAGCGCCTAGAATGCGCGCGTCATCTCAGGTTACCGGCAGGAGCACAGCGGCGCGGGCGCAGCTCATGAGTGTCACACAAGCAACCTGCCCATCGTGTGGCGGCCCTGTGGCCTTCCGGGCCGGGTCGTCCGTCGTGGTGGTCTGCCCCTACTGCCGGTCAGCCGTGGCGCGCACCGACCGGGAACTGCGGGACATGGGCAAGGTCGCCGCCATCGTTGCCACCAATTCCCCCCTCGCTGTCGGCATGACGGGGCGCTACCAGGGCCACAGTTTCCAACTGACCGGCCGCACGCAGCTCAAGCACCAGCTCGGCGGCGTGTGGGACGAATGGTATGCCGCCTTCAGCGACGGCCGCTGGGGCTGGCTGGCCGAAGCGCAGGGACGCTTCTTCCTCACGTTCGAAACGCCCCTCCCCCTAACCCCCTCCCGCGGCGGGGAGGGGGTAGGGGGAGGGCCCTCCCGCGGCGGGGAGGGGACAGGGGGAGGGCCGCCGTCCCGCGAACAGCTTGTCCTGGGCCAGGGCGCGCCCGGCCTGCCCGGCGGCCTGCTGGTCGCTGAATTGGGGCAAGCTGCGTACGCCGCGGCCGAAGGCGAGATCCCTTTTCTGCTCAAGCCCGGCACGGAATACGGCTACGCGGACCTGGCCGGTCCCGGCGGCGAGTTCGCCACGCTGGATTTCAGCGAGGCCCGCCCGCGCTTCTACTGCGGCTGGGAAGTCCCGCTGGCCGAACTGCACGTGGTTTCCGCCGGGAGCCCGGAACGCATCCAACAAGTGAAGGCGGTGCGGCTGGGCTGCCCCAAGTGCGGCGGCAGCGTGGACCTGCGCGCGCCCGATAAGAGCGAGCGCGTCGTCTGCCCGCATTGCGGGTCCTTGCTGGACTGCACCCAAGGCGCGCTGGCCTTCTTGCAAGCGCTATCCCGCGACAAGATCTCGCCGTTGATTCCCCTGGGCGCGACGGCCGAGTTCGAGAAGGTGAAGCTGGTTGTCATCGGCTTCGTCGTGAGGAGCTGCAAGATCGAAGGCACCAATTATCATTGGCACGAGTACCTCCTCTACGACCCCGGCCTCGGCTTCCGCTGGCTCGTACATAGCGATAAGCACTGGACTTACGTGCAGCCGGTGGCGCCCGGACTCGTCCGCGATTTCAAACGCAATGTCGAGTTCCACATCGGGCGCCACATCGCACGCGATGTCGAGTTCCGCGGCCGGCGCTACAAGCGCTTCCAGGACGCGCAAGCGGTCGTCGAGTACGTGATGGGAGAGTTCTATTGGAAGGTGGAGGTCGGAGAGACGGTTCTGGCGTCGGACTTCATCGCGCCGCCGTACATGTTGTCGCGGGAGGAATACCGCTACGGATACACGGGCGCAAAGGGGCCACAGCGGCCAGGCGGCGAGATCAACTGGTCGCTCGGCGAATACGTCACGCCCGCCGAGATCAAGGCGAAGTTCAAGCTTGCAAACGTGCCGCAGCCCCAGGTCGTCGGCGCGTGCCAGCCCTTCCCGTGCGAGAACATCCACAAGCCTTGGGCCGCGTTATCCGCCATTGCTTGCGCGCTCATCCTGATCGTGCACCTGACCGCGCCTCCTACGGAAGTGTACCGGCAGGCATGCGTCTTCAAACCGGCCCAAAACCCAGCTCCAAACCCGGCCTCAAACCCGCCTCAAAGCCCTGCCCCGAACCCGGCCCAAGGCACCGAAGGTTCGCAGGTCATGTTCAGCGAGCCGTTCGAGCTTCAGGCGGGCAGAAACATTTACGTTCAGTGTCAGGCCTCGGTGGACAACACCTGGGTGTACCTGGACGGCGATCTTATCCAGGAAGACACGGACTTGGTGCAGACCTTCGGCCTGCCCATCGAGTACTACCACGGGAGCGATTCGGACGGCGCCTGGAGCGAAGGATCGCAGGAACAAGAGGTCTTCCTCAGCGCTCTGCCCGCGGGCAAGTATTCGCTCCGTCTTGAAGCGCAATGGGAGCGCAAAACTGAGAAGGTCCAGGTCTGGATCTTGGTCTTGCAGGGCGTGCCCCGGGTGCTGCACGACATTTTGCTCCTGGTCCTGCTCTCGGTCGTGCCGTTGATGATTTTACTGGCGAACTGGAGTTGGGAGAAGCGCCGCTGGGCGGAGAGCATGTACGGCCCGTCCTAGCCAGACCGGAGGAGACTGCTGATGCTGCGCAAGATTTACATCGCCGCGGGGAGTTGCCTGCTGCTGCTGTATGCGGCCGCCACTGCGCGCGGCTGGGAGTTCGGCAACGAGCCTCCGCAGAAGATTCCGGCGGACGTGCGGCATTCGCCCGGCGGCTACAGGTCGTTCCATTTTTGGCATTCAGGTTACAGAGGAGGCAAGTAGCAACATGAACGAATTCATCCTGAATCTGGCGAAGAACATCGCCCTGGCAGTGGTGTGGTCGGTCGTGGGCATGCTGCTGTTAGGCTCCGCCTTCCTGGTGATCAAGAAAGCCTGCCCGTTCTCGATCCTCAAGGAGATCGAGGAAGACAAGAACTCCTCGCTGGGGATAGTCATCGGCGCCGTGATGCTGGGCATCGCCATCATCGTCGCCGCGGCGATCCACGGCTGACCGCAGCCAACGTTGAGAGAATTGTGCAACGGTAGGACAGGCTTTCCAGCCTGTCCAGACAGTCCAGACAGTCCAGACAGCCTGGAAAGGCTGTCCTACTATAAGGGGGCTGATTGTGAACCGGCCGCTGGTCCTGTTTGTCAATGTGCTGGTCATTGCCACCTGCGGGCTGGTGTACGAACTGCTCGCGGGCACCGTGGCCAGTTACGTGCTGGGCGACTCCGTGACGCAGTTCTCGCTGGTGATCGGCCTGTACCTGGGGGCGCTCGGCCTGGGCGCATGGCTCTCGCGCTACCTGGGCGCCAGCCTGGCCCGCCGCTTCGTGGAACTGGAGACGATGGTCGCGCTGCTCGGCGGCTGCTCCGCGCCGCTGCTCTTCCTCAGTTTCGCCCACCTGCGCTTCTTCAACTTGGCGCTCTATGCCGTGGTGCTGGCGGTCGGCGTGCTGGTCGGCCTCGAGGTGCCGCTGCTGTTGCGCATCCTCAAGGACGAACTGGAGTTCAAGGACCTCATCTCGCGGGTCCTGACCTTCGACTACGCCGGCTCGGTCCTGGCGGCCGTGCTTTTCCCGCTCTTGCTGGTCCCGCGGCTGGGGCTGGTCCGGACTTCGCTGCTCTTCGGCCTGTGCAATGCGGCTGTGGGGCTGTGGGCCACGTTTCTGCTGCGCAACGCGATCAAAGGCAGCGTCGTGGGCTTGCGCCTGCGGGCGGTCGTGGTGACCGGCGTCCTGGCGGCGGGCCTGCTGCGCGCGGATTGGCTGACCTCGCTGGCGGAGGACAGCCTCTATGCCGACGAGATCATCTACGCCAAGAGCACGCCGTACCAGCGCATCGTGCTCACCCGCAGCCACAGCGGCTTCAATCTGTTCCTCAACGGGCACCTGCAGTTCAGTTCCGCCGACGAGTACCGTTATCACGAGGCGCTGGTGCACCCGGCGCTGCTCCTGCAAGCCGCGCCCAAGCGGGTGCTCGTGCTGGGCGGCGGCGACGGCCTGGCTTTGCGCGAAATCCTGCAATACGCGGGCGTCGAGGCGGCCACACTGGTGGACCTCGACCCGGGCATGACCGGGCTTTCGGCCAGTTTCCCGCTCCTGGCCGAGCTCAACCGCAACGCCTTTCGCGACCCGCGCGTCCAAGTGGTCAACGCCGACGCGCTGACTTGGCTTGAGCATCCCGACGGGGCCTACGATGCCGTGATCCTGGATTTCCCCGACCCCAATTCCTTCTCTCTGGGCAAGCTCTACACCACGCGCTTCTACCGCCTGCTCAAGCAAGCGCTGGCCCCCGGCGCCAGCGTGGCCGTGCAGTGCACCTCGCCGCTCTTTGCGCGCGCCTCGTACTGGTGCATAATCCGCACCCTGGAAGCGGCAGGTTTCAGCGTGCGGCCCTACCAGGTCGCGGTGCCCTCGTTTGGCGTGTGGGGCTTTGCGCTGGCGCGCCTGGAGCCGTTCGAGCCGCCGTCACGCGCGCCGGAGCACGCCCGGTTCCTCAATGACCAGACACTCGCCGCGCTCTTCGTTCTCAGCGCCGACATGGCGCCGCTGCCGGTCGAGATCAACCGCCTCGATAACCAGGTGCTGGTGCGCTACTATGAGGCCGACTGGCGGCACTGGGAATGAGCGCTCTGAAACCGCAGATGGACGCAGATGAACGCAGATAGAAAAGAGGGCTTCGCTTTCCAGGTTTCGCATCATCGAGGCAGCCTCCCGCGCTTGAGCCGGCGCCGCGCGTTGGCCACGCTCGCCAAGGCTGCGCCTCTGGCGTTCCTACCGGCTTGCGGTGTGCAGCAGCGGCCGCTGCCGGTTGGCGAAATAATCGGCCAATCCGACGGCCTCGGCCACCGCTTGCAGCAGGGCCCCCGTCCCCAGCCTGCGCCGGAGGCCTGGCGGCGTAAGCGGCTGGTCATTGTCGGCGGCGGCGTGGCGGGGCTGGCGGCGGCGTGGCGGCTGCGCCGGGCGGGCTTCACGGACTTCGTGCTGCTGGAGCTGGAGCGCGAGCCGGGCGGCACGTCGCGCAGCGGCCGTTCGTCCGTGTGCGCTTACCCGTGGGGCGCGCATTACCTGCCGGCGCCGCAGAAAGAGAACGCCGCGTTGGTGCGCCTGCTGAAGGAAATGGGCGTCGTCGAGGGCGCGGACGCGCACGGAGAGCCGGTCATCGGCGAGCAGTTCCTGTGCCGGGCGCCGCAGGAGCGCATTGCCTACAAGGGCCGCTGGTACGAAGGGCTGTACCTTCACGCGGGCGCCACGGCTGAAGACCGCCGGCAATTCGCCGCCTTCCAAGAGGAGGTCGGACACTGGGTCGCCTGGCGCGACGGCCGCGGGCGGCGCGCGTTCACGCTGCCCCTGGCCGCGTGCTCGGACGACCCCGTAGTCCGCGCCCTCGACGGGGTCTCCATGGCGGAGTTCCTGGCACAGCACGGCTGGACGTCCGAGCGCCTGCGCTGGCACGTGGAGTACGCCTGCCGCGACGACTACGGCACTTTGCTTGCGGACACGAGCGCCTGGGCCGGCCTCTTCTACTTCTGCGCGCGCGTGCCGCAGCCGGGCGAAGAGGCTGAGCCGCTGCTCACCTGGCCCGAAGGCAACGGGCGTCTGGTGGAGCATCTCTACAACGCTGTGGCCGCGCAGGCGCAGCTTGGCGTGGCCGCGACCGAGATAGTGCCCGTGGAACGGGGCGTGGACGTGACGGTGCTGGAGCGCGCCTCGCA
>JBEKKG010000015.1:0-22540 GCA_050010835.1 Planctomycetota bacterium | reverse complement strand
GTCCCGACTACGCTGTTGATTATCCTGGAGGCGCCCACGTTGCCCACCGTGGCGCCCGTGCCGGCGGTGAACAGGATATTGGTCATGTTTGCCACGCTTGAGCTGGTGGCGAAAACGGTCGTCGAACTGAACGTGTCGCCGGCCGCAGGTGTGGCGGTGAGGGCGGCATTCAGCGTGACGGTGTAGGGTGCGGCTGGCGGCGTCCCGGTCCCGACTACGCTGTTGATCGTTCTAACCAAGTTCAAGTTGGGCGATGCGGCTGGACCTGTAAAGGTGATACTTAAGCCGATGGGCAGTGCATTGCTCGTGGTAAATTGTGTCAGCGAAGCTCCCACGGGCGCCGTCACGCTAAAGCCCGTTATAGTGCCGGAAACGGGGGCCACCACCGTGCCGGAATCCAGCAGCGTGGTCGAGAAACCATCTCCGACCGCGGGCGCGGCCGCGAGGGCCGGTGTTACCGTAATTGTGTTGGTGCCGATGCCCGCGTTTGGGGTAATGGTTTTGATGACCCTGATTTGGCCGCTTTGCGCGCCGCTTGTGAAGATAATGCTGTTATTTACGGCCAGCGGGGGGGCGATAGTGTTGCTGGCGTCGAAGGTCGTAGTCGTGGGGGCAAGGGCCGGAGCCGCGGACACCGTGCCGGTGGTGAAGCCTCCTATTTGCGCCACGTAACCGGTCGCCGCGGCGCTCCCGGCTGCAGCAGGGACCGTATAGGTGAAGGCTGTGCCCACTGCCGCCGGAGCGCTGAGTTTGGCGGGGTCAATAAGAGGCGCTCCGGTCGGCGGGTTGACTGTCAGGATCAAGGTTGCCTTCCCGAGCGTGGGATTGCTCGCGGTCACGGTGAGTGAGAACACCCCATTGACAGGGGCTGGCGGGGTACCGGAAATCACCCCAGTGTTGACGTTGACGGTCAGCCATGCGGGCAAACCTGCGCTTACGCCGAATAGCGTCGGGGAATCAGTGGCGGTGATAGTATATGAGAAGGGCGCGCCCTGTGTGGCGGTGGCCGTGAGCGGACTGGAGATCACAGGCGCGCCTGGCGCGGTGTCCATGTACTTGTAGGGCTGGAATGCGCCGGCGACGGTCTTGAGCGTATCGCCGGCCGCCACGCCGTTGGTAAACTGGCGCAGGAGGCGGTTGCCCACGTCCACAAAAGTGACCACGCCGCCGGAGGCGACCAGTGCGCCGCTGCCGAGGTTGGCCTTGGGATCGTCATTGCGGGGAGTGTAGTCAACAGGGCAGGCTGCGCCCACAGCCACAACCTGTACGTCGTCGCCCTGCGCCGTGGTGTCTACTATGCCGTTGGGCCCGGCTTCAATGACTTGCAGGCCAGTACCAGGATCAGTCACAACTTGATCGTCGCCTTGAGCCGCCGTATCCAACACGCCGTTCGGTCCTGGGGCAATCGCAATGCCCTTGCGGGGCGTGTTGGTGGTTGGCGTGGCGCTGTCACGGTAGCCGATACAGGAGGTGGCTTCGCTGATCTCACCGAAGACCGTCTTGATCGTGCCGCCGTTGGTAAAGGCGCGGATTCTGCCCACGGAACCTTCCCAGTAGTAGATGGTGGTGCCATCCACGGCCAACTGGCCAGGATTGGCCACTCCGCCGGCCAGGACGGTTGGGGAGATGCTCTGGACTGCCTTCTGCGTGCCATCGTCCGGGAAAATGGGATTCGCGATCACCACATTAGGTGGGGTTGCGGTGTCGAGGGCGCCGGCAATGACCGTGCTCGTGACGCCCGCGGCGGAGGAGATGTTGATCAGGCGTATTGCGCCCTTTTCGCTGCACACCAAGTCCGCGCCCAGCATGGCCAGCCCGAAAACACCGTTCAAGGGACTGCCCTGCGCCGCCGCGCCACTCGCTGAGGAGCGCGCCAGGCCGTTGCCGGCAATTATGGAGATGGTGCCATCGCCGCCGGTCCCCGTCGCGGCCTTGTAGATCGCGGCCGTGGCCCCGTCGGCGAAGAAAATGTTGCCCGTGCCATCCACGACCAGGCCGACGATGCCTGAGCCGTTAATGCGGGCATCCACCCCCAAGAGGCCGACGTCCTCAATCGTGTTGCCGCCGGTGCCTGAGCCAACCACGGTCGCGATCTTGAGGTCCGTGGTAAGCTTCCGGATGCGGTTGTTGCCGCTATCCACAACGAAAATGTTGCCGCCTGAGTCAACCGCCAGGTATGTGGGGGCGCTCAACAGCGCGTTCAGCGCCGGGCCGCCATCACCCTCGAAACCGCTGCCGGTGCTGCCGGCGATGACCGCCAGTCCGCCGGCCGCGGGCATCTTGAAAACCCGGTTGCCTTCAGTGAAGTAAATGTTCCCAGCGCTATCGCGTGCGATGCCGCCCGAGAGGCTGTCCAGAGGGACCGTTTTGGCATCAGCGGCGCCGTCACCTGGATTTCCGCCGACCAGAGTGCTGACTTTGCTGTCCAGCAGCCCGCGGCCGGCTCCTTCGGCCGCCAGCGCTCCAGAAAACAAAAGGCAGGCGAGCGCGAAAGCCGCCACCAAGACCCCTGTGCTTCGCTGTGAACGTTGCAACATGTCCTTCCCCTCCTTTTAGTGTTGACTACTTATTCTACGCCCCGGACCCCAGGAACGACAGTCGCACAATTTGCCAAATTGTGCGCGCGCAATTTTGGCAAAATGCGCGACACCACCGGGCTGCTTCTATCACTGTGCGCCACAGCCCGGACAGAAGCAACGGAACCACCGACACACCTCACACTCCAACCATCTTAGTCATCAGTGCAACCACAGCACTTGCAGTTTACCTGAATCTCAAAACTGGTTCTTGCAATATATCGGCCTGTTGGAAGTTAGCAACTACTTTTTTTGAAAAATTTCCGGGCGGGTGGTGCAGCACCGGACTTGTGCCGCGGATATGCCGCCGCAGCGCGGCGGCTTATCCGTGCTACCCGCTACTGGCACGGATGAGGCCGCGCCAAACAGCCGGCGCGGCCTCATCCGTGGCACAAGTCCGGTGCTGCACCTTCCGGATGGGTGGTGTACGGCGGGTTGGCTTGCTTACGGCGGCAATGGACATTTTCGATTTTTGATTTTCGATTTTCGAGGGCGGCAAGTCCGGGGGGCCAATCGAAAATCGAAACTCCAAAATCGAAAATCCTGCTCAGGCCCCGCTCGCCGCGCCTGCGCCGCCGCGGCCGCTGCCGGCGCGGACAACCGGCGGGACCGTGGTGCTGGCGGCGGCAACCGGCTCCTCAGCGGCCGCAGTGGGCTGCGGCGCTCCCGGGGTGAACTCGCCTATGACGCGGAAGACGAGTTTCTCGCGCGCCTGGTCCGGCAGCGTCTCCACCTTGGTCTTCAGCGGAATGTCGCCGCGCAGGATATCCTCGCTGAGCGGGTCCTCGATGAAGCGCTCCACGGAGCGGCGCAAAGGCCGTGCGCCCATGTCCAGGTTGGTGCCCTTCTCGACCAGGAAATTCAACGCGTCGTCCGTCAGCACCAGTTGAATCTGCTTCTCGCGCAGGCGCTTGGACACCTGGGCAATCTCAAGGTGCACGATCTTGCCCATGTCGTCCTTGGTCAGGTGGTGGAAGACGATGACGTCGTCCAGGCGCGCGATGAACTCCGGCCGAAACTCCTCTTCCATCTTCTGGGTCAGCTTGCGCTTGAGGTCCGCATAGCTGGATTCCTCCGAACGCCGGCCGAAGCCGATGTTGCCGGAGTCCTTGATCAGCTTCGCGCCGATATTGGAGGTCATGATGAGAATGGTGTTGCGGAAGTCCACATGGCGGCCGTAACTGTCGGTCAGGCGCCCGTCCTCCATGATTTGCAGGAGGATGTTGAAGATCTCCGGGTGCGCCTTCTCGATCTCGTCGAAGAGCACCACCGAGTAGGGGCGGCGGCGGATGCGCTCCGTGAGCTGCCCGCCTTCCTCGTAGCCGACGTAGCCCGGCGGCGCGCCGACCAGCCGCGAGACGGCGTGCTTTTCCATGTACTCGGACATGTCAATCTGCACCAGGGCGTCCTGGTCGCCGAACATGAACTCGGCCAGGGCCTTGGCCAGGAGCGTCTTGCCGACTCCCGTCGGCCCCAGGAAGACGAAGGAACCGATGGGGCGCTTGGGATCCTTCAGGCCCGCGCGGCTGCGGCGCACGGACTTGGAGATGCAGGTGACGGCTTCCTCCTGGCTGATGACGCGCTTATGCAGGGCCTCTTCCATCTTGAGCAGCCGCTCGGTCTCCTGGCCTTCCATTCTGCGCAGCGGGATGCCGGTCATCTTGCTGATGACCTCGCGCACTACTTCGCTGTCCACGGTGCCGACGGTTTCGGAAGACTGCTCGCGCCATTCCTTCTTGATGCGCTCCATCTGCTTGCGCAGGATTTCCGCGCGGTCGCGGTACTCCGCGGCGGTCTCGAAATCCTGATTGGCGACGGCCTGCTCCTTCTCCATGTCCAGCTCGCCGATCTCCTTCTCGATATCCTTGAGGTCCGGGGGGCGGGTCATCTTGCTGAGGCGCACGCGCGAGCCGCATTCGTCAATGACATCAATCGCCTTGTCGGGCAGAAAACGGCCGGTGATGTAACGGTCGGAGAGGGTCACCGCTTCCTGAATGGCTTCGTCAATGATGCGCACGCGATGGTGCGCTTCGTACTTGTCGCGCAAGCCCTTGAGGATGGCCACGGTTTCATCCTGGCTGGGCGGGTTGACCATGATGGGCTGGAAGCGCCGCGCCAGGGCCGCGTCTTTTTCGATGTACTTGCGGTACTCATCCAGGGTGGTCGCGCCGATGCACTGCACCTCGCCGCGGGCCAGGGCCGGCTTGAGCACGTTGCTGGCGTCAATGCTGCCTTCGGCGCCGCCGGCGCCGACGAGCGTGTGCAGTTCGTCAATGAAGAGAATGACGTTCTTGCTGCGGCGCACCTCGTTCATCACAGCCTTGATGCGTTCCTCGAATTGGCCGCGGTACTTGGTGCCGGCGACCATCATGGCCAGGTCCAGAACGACAATGCGGCGGTGGCGCAGCAGTTCGGGCACTTCGCCTTCCACCACCATTTGCGCGAAGCCCTCGACGATGGCCGTCTTGCCGACGCCCGCTTCGCCCAGCAGGACAGGGTTGTTTTTGGTGCGCCGGGCCAGGATTTGCAGGACGCGCTCGATCTCATTCTTGCGGCCGATGACGGGGTCGAGTTTGCCTTCGCGCGCCAGCCCGGTCAGGTCGCGGCCGAAGCTGTCGAGCGCGGGCGTTTTGCTTTCGCCCGGTTTGGCCGAGGCGGTCCCTGTGGCGCCGCCGGAGCCGCCCGGTTCGCCGTGGGCCTCCGCGTTCTTGTTCTGCTGGGTCTCCGCCCCGAGGAACTCCATGACCTCGTTGCGGACATCTTCGAGCTTGAGGCCCAGGTTCATCAACACCTGCGCGGCCAGGCCCTCTTGTTCCTTCAACAGGCCCAACAGAAGATGCTCAGTCCCGACGTAGTTATGGTCCAGATTCCGGGCTTCATCAATGGCGAATTCCAGGACCTTCTTGGCGCGGGGGGTGAAGGGCAATTGGCCCATCGTGACCACATCGGGCGCCGGCTTCACCAGTTTTTCCACCTCCAGGCGCACCTTCTCCAGGTCTACATCCAGGTTCTCCAGGACGTTGGCGGCGACGCCAGAGCCTTCCTTGACCAGACCCAGCAGGATGTGCTCAGTCCCTATGTAGTCGTGATTGAACCGCTCCGCCTCCTGCCGTGCGAAGCTTATCACTTTGCGTGCGCGATCGGTGAATCGGTCAAACATTTGAGTGTCCTCATGCGCCTGGATGCAACCTGCCGCTCCACAATTCGCCAAATTGTGTGGGGCGACTTGGCAAGTCGCCCTACCTGCTCTCCCTAATATAGTACCAGCTTCCCAAATCCCAAGCGCTGTTTTCTTTTCATGCGGAGAAAAGTCCTTACTGCGTCGAAATGGCGCGCTGTCAACGCGAGGACGCCCTCCCCCTGGTGAAAGGAGCGAAGCCTGTGCCATTGGCGCATATTGCGCGGGGCCTGATTCCTGGGTTTTCTCCCAAGAAAGGGGCTTGGGGCTTGAGGCATGGGGCTTTGCCTCCTGACCATGCGCCAGATAGTCAATACCTCAGCGCCGCAGCAACAAGCTCTGCACAATGTGCAATTACTTCTTGCCACCAAGAGGAATGAGAATATACTCTTGGGATGTGCAAGGAGGTAGAATAAAGATGAAGAACATCACGCTGGTAGATGACGAACCGGCAATCCTGACGCTGCTTCAGGAAGCCTTGGCCGGACCGGGCCGGGACTTGCACCCCTACAACGACGCTCAAAAGGCTCTGGAAGGCTTGCCCAAGCACGGCGCGGATCTTATCGTGACCGACCTGGACATGCCGGGGATGAACGGCATGGAGTTCCTGAAGACTTGCCGCGCCCGTTTTCCGGACGCCAAGATCGTGATTCTCACGGGTCATGGCGGTGTCAAAGAAGCGGTCAGGGCCATGAAGGAGGGCGCCACTGACTTCTTCACGAAGCCGCTGGGCCTCGGCGAGCTGGCACAGAATATCGGCAAGCTGCTGGACCTCCAGGAGGCGGCGCGCAACACCAGGACCATCCAGACTGCCATGCTGGCGGCGGGCGGCGGGAAGTCCATGACACAGGTTCTGCGACTGGCCGAGACTGTGGCCAAAGGCGATACCACAGTGCTGATCACAGGCGAGACCGGAACAGGGAAGGAAGTTCTGGCCGACTTCATCCAAGGCCGCAGCGCACGCATCGGGCAGCCGTATGTGAAGGTGAACTGCGCGGCATTGCCGGAGAGTTTGATCGAGTCCGAGCTGTTCGGGCACGAGAAGGGGGCTTTCACCGGTGCTTCGGACCAGCGCGTGGGCCGCTTTGAGCGCGGGCACCGCGGCACGGTGTTCCTGGATGAAGTTGCGGAGCTGCCTTTGGCCATGCAAGTCAAGCTCTTGCGCGTGCTGCAAGCGCATGAGATTGAGCGGGTCGGCGGCACAGCGCTGATCAAGGTGGATTTCCGCCTGCTGTGTGCGACCAACCGCGACTTGCAGGCCATGACCAGGGAAGGGAAGTTCCGTGAGGACCTTTTCTACCGGATCAACGTTTTCCCGATCAATGTGCCTCCGTTGCGCGAGCGGCCGCAGGATGTCCTGGTGCTGGCCCGGGAGTTCCTGCGGCGGGCCGGACAGGCGCTCGGCAAAGGGCCGCTGGCCATTTCGAGCCAGGCCGAGGCCGTCCTGACCGCCTATCCGTGGCCGGGCAATGTGCGCGAACTGGAGAACGTAATCGAGCGCGCCGTGATCATGGCCACCGCTCCAGTGCTGGAGGCTGCGGATTTCTGGTGGCTGAGTGCGCAGCCTGCGGCGCCGTCCGCGGCGTCGCACATTTCGCCGAATTGTGCGCCCGCAATTTTGGCAAAATACGGGACGGCCGCCCCCACCACGGAAGTCCTGAATCCTCTTGAGGAGGCCGAACGGCAGACCTTGCTCGCGATCTTGCAGAAGAACAAGTGGAATTTCAGCCGTGCGGCGGAGGAACTCAAGATGAGCCGGTCCACGCTCTATGCCAAAGCGGCAAGGTACGGGATCAAGCGGTGACTCGAATCAAGATTTGCGGCATAACCCGCGCGGAGGACGCTTGTGCAGCGGCGCGGGCCGGGGCGCACGCCCTGGGGTTGAACTTCGCGCCGGAAAGCCCGCGCTTCGCCGGCGGCATTGAGCGTGCCCGCCAGTTGGTGGCGCAAGCCGGGAGCGCCGCACACCAGTGCGGCCCAGGTGGAATTCTCTGGGCAGGCGTCTTCGTCAATCCTTCTGTGGACGAGGTGCTGGGGGCCGTGCGGGCGCTCGGCCTGCAAGTCGTCCAGTTGCACGGGGAGGAACCAGCGGCGCTGGCCGCGCAACTGAAGCAGCGCCTCGGCGCTCAGGCCGCCGTGTGGAAAGCATTCCGTGTGGGCGCGGAAAAGGACTTGGCGGAGTTGCAGAGTTACACCTGCGATGCCTGGCTGGTGGACGCCAAGTGCAGCGCTGTCAGGGGCGGCTCGGGGCAGGTCTTCGACTGGGAGATTCTGAAGGCCCTCCCAAGAACCCGGCCGCTGGTTCTCGCCGGCGGACTCAACCCGGAAAACGTGCGCGAGGCCGTGCGGCGGGTCAAGCCCGACTGGGTTGACACAGCCAGCGGCGTCGAGGCCGCGCCGGGTGTCAAAGACCGGAGGTTGATTGAGCGCTTCGTGCGCGCGGTCCAAACCGCGGATGAACAGGCGCCGGCATAACCGGATTTGTGGTGTCGCGCATTTTACCAAAATTGCGCGCGCACAATTTGGCAAATTGTGCGACTGTGGTGCAGGCATCTTGCCTGCATCTCAAATTGAACCAAACTGGCACAGACCCAGGGGTGACTGCGCTATCTAAGAGTCCTTGACAGCCGGGTTTTCCAGAGATAATGCAACCATGAGCGATTCGCTGAAGAAAAAAGTTGAAGCCTTTGTTCAGACGTGGGACCAGCACTACGGCAAACCTGAGCGGCCCGCGGTGACGCCGCAGCCGTCTTCCGCGGATGCAGCCGCAGTTACGGCGGTGGCCGCGAAGAATGCGCAGGTGGTGGCCGCCGCTGCTCTGGGCTTGCACGGCCCGCCTGTGGAAGGGATCGAGGCCGCGCGCAGACTGATGCAGCACTTCGTGGACTGGAATGAGGTCCGGGTGGCCCGTCCGCAAACGCTCGTCGGCGTGCTGGGCAAACAGCCGCGTGCCACGGAACGGGTGGCGTTGCTGCACCGCTTTCTGGAGACCTTCTTCCTGAAGCGGCGCAAATTGGATCTCGACTTCCTGCTGAAGCCGGAGACGAAGCCGCCGGAGTTGCGGCGCTTCTTGACCGAGCTGCAGGTTTTCGACCGCGAGGAACTGGCCGCGGTCCTGCTGGACGCTTTCCGCCAGCGCTTCTTTCCTCCCGCGGACCCGCTGCGGGATGTGGCTGAGCAAACGGGCCTGGTGCCGCGCAAGACCACGACGCTCCAGATGGCCAAGAGGTTCGAGCTGGGCCTGGATGAAGGCCTGCTTTACTGCCTCTACTCGCACCTCTACGCGCTGGCCAACGACTCCGACCGCGAGAAACTCCTGGCCGCGTACAAGAAGAAAAAGTAAGACAGGCATCTTGCCTGTCAGACAGGCTGGAAGCCTGTCCTACTGCCGTTTTTCGAAAACCAATACGCCGTCCTGCAGCGCGATGCGCGCCCCTGCCAGCCGCGCTACCCAGCGCAAGGCGTGGCCCAGCTTCATGCTCTGCACGCGCAGCGTCTCCCGGAGCGGCTTGGCGTCCGCAGTGGCCGCCAGCTTGATTGTCGTGTTGGCCTGAAGACGCGCCAGTTCGGTGAGAAAGCTCAAAGTTTCCTCCAGCGAGTTGTTCGCCAGCTCAAAACTGACGCACCGGTCCAGAGCATCCAGGGCTTTGGCCGCGTCCGGTGCTTCACCGAAAAAGTCAACCATCGGGAATTTTCCCAGCAACTCCTTCAGCCGCATACGCACTTCCGGGCCGGCCGCTTGCGGCAAGGCCTGGCGGAGCGCGAAGACGACGCGGGCACCCAGGCCTGAGAGGGTCTTTGAAGCCCGCTGGCGCACGTCGAAATCCTCGGCGCCCAACTCGGCCAGCGCGGTGCGCAGGGTCTCGCGCTCCGTGGGCGTTAACGCCGCCGCCGCTGCCGCCGCCTCCATGTAGAGGCCTTTCGGGTGGATAAACAGGGCTTCGTCGCGCAACTGGTAGTTCAAGTCCTGCGACCCGATGAACCCCATCAGCGCTTCCTCGCCGGTTACAGCCTTGACTTGCATGCTGGTCGTGGGCGCGTCCGGGGCCGTCAAACGCGGGTCAAGGAGTATGTTCACTTTGCAGAGCTCGCCCAAGTATGCTGCCGCCTCATACAGCGTCTTGTCACGCCACTCGAACGTCACTTTTCTCTGCACGGCCTTATAGAACTCCTGCTCCCAGGCGCTCACGGGCTTGAGGGGCTTGATCCGTTCCTGCGCCGGCGCGCCCTTCTTGACCACGTACAGCGCAAAGTCTCCCGGCTGAAACTCCAGCCCGGCCCGGTCCAGGACCTGCGTCAGGGTTTGATAGGCGGGCACGTCCTGCGCCGCCATTTTCAGGCGATTCGCATCCTTGAAGGCGTCCGAGTCAACAACGATAGCCTTCAGGGTGCTGAACGACATTAGGAAGCCGATGGCTTCGGCCGGCTCGTTGTCCGCGAAATCGAAGCTGATCTTGCACTGGAGCTGCTCGCGCAGGACTTTCTCCCAGTCAGCAGGCAGCCGTTCGCTGCTCGCGGCGGGAAGCGCCGCGCACAGACAAGCGCCCAGTATCAGTAGCGTGCCAATGCGCAATGTGAAATCCGCAATCCGCTGACAACCGACTATCCTCATATACGATATGTGCGGCGAAAGGCAACTCCTTGTTGCCCTGCCCCTGATCTTCCGATTCGCGGTTGACGTCCCTGGCTGTCCGCGGTACGCGAGGAGCATTGTGGGGCAGGCGTCCCCGCCTGCCCGGCGGGCGGGGACGCCCGCCCCACCTGACCCCAACTGGAGAACTGTAGGATGACACGCAAGGAAAGCGATTCGCTGGGTGCTGTGGAAGTGCCTGTGGAGGCGTACTGGGGTGCGCAGACGCAGCGCGCCATCGAGAACTTCCCGATCAGCGGCGTGCCCATGCCGCGGCGCTTTATTCGCGCGCTGGTCCTCATCAAGAGAGCCTGGGCACAAGCCAACCTGGAGGCGGGCCTGCTGGAGCAACGCATCGGCGCGGCCATTGTCCGGGCTTGCACCGAAATTGCGGAGGCGCTGGCCTCCGGCGGAGCGGAGGCGGGAAGGTGGGCCGCGCAGTTCCCGGTGGACGTGTTCCAGACCGGGTCCGGCACCTCCACCAACATGAATGCCAATGAAGTCCTCGCCAACCGGGCCATCGAGATTCTGGGCGGAGAGCGGGGCAGCAAGAAGCCTGTCCATCCCAACGACCACGTCAACAAGAGCCAATCCTCAAATGACATCATCCCTACGGCGCTCCACGTGGCGGCCCTGGAGGCCCTGGAACGCGAGCTGCTGCCCGCGTTGCACCACTTGCGCAAGGCCCTCGCGCAGAAAGCCTGCGAATTCGACCCCGTGGTCAAGATTGGCCGGACCCATCTGATGGACGCTGTGCCCTTGCGGTTGGGGCAGGAGTTCAGCGGTTACGCTGCGCAGCTTGAGCACGCTGTCAGCCGCGCCGCGGCAGTGCGCGAGCACCTCAGCGAACTTGCACTGGGCGGCACTGCTGTCGGCACGGGCTTGAACGCGGACCCGCGGCTCGTGCAGTTGGTCATCGCCAGGCTGGCCCGGGAAATGGAACTGCCCTTCAAGCAGGCGCCGAACCTGTTCGAGGCGCTCGCCGGGCGCGACGCCGCCGTGGAGGCCTCGGGCGCGCTGAAGACCATCGCTTGTTCGCTGACCAAGATCGCCAACGACATCCGCCTCCTCGGCTCCGGGCCGCGTTGCGGCATCGGCGAGTTGCTCCTGCCAGACTTGCAGCCCGGCAGCAGCATCATGCCCGGCAAGGTGAACCCTGTGATGCCGGAGATGCTGGCACAGGCCTGCGCGCAAGTGATCGGCTGTGATGCCGCCATCACCGCGGGCGGAATGCAGGGCCACTTCGAGCTGAACACGTTCAAGCCCCTGATCGCCTACAACCTGCTCTTTTCCCTGGAACTTCTGGCCAGAGCCTGCCGCGTCTTTGCCGACAAGTGCGTGCTGGGTCTCCAGGCCAACCGGGAGCGTTGCGAAGAACTGGTTGAGCGCAGCCTGATGCTGTGCACGGCCCTGGCGCCCAGGATCGGTTACGACGCTGCGGCCAAACTGGCCCAGGAAGCGTACAAGACGGGCAAGACGGTGCGGCAGTTGGCGCTGGAGAAAGGCTTGCTGCCCAAGCAGGAGTTGGACGAGCTGCTGGATGCTAGGAAGATGACGGGGCAGTAAACAGGTGAAGAGGTAGCCGCGGGTGCATGTCAGCAAATGTACCGCGGGCGTCCCGCCCGCTCGTGGCAGGCCGGCAGGGCGCGAGGACGAAGGCGGGCGGGACGCCCGCGGTACGCTCTGGGCCACGCATTTACTGACATGCACCCGGTAGCCGCCCAACCATCGTCCGTCCCTTGCAGTTCGATGTGCCGCGTGTTATGAAAACCATTGCTTCATGCTACGCATGAAATGCCGGGCCGGTTGCGCCAGGCCCGGCGGGGGGATTTTGGCAATGGTTGTCTTCATGCCAGCACTACGCTTGTGCTTTCGGGCCTTTAGGCCATGCGTGTCACTTTTGTTCCTCGCGTCGTGGCTCTATCCTCAGGGCCTCGCCGGCGCCGAAGGCCAATCCGGCGCCGGGCAAGGGCAGTTCGCCGATCCGGAAGAGCCAATCCTTGACGGCCCCGCCGTGCCACCACCCGTCAACATGTCCGCCGCCGGCCACGAGGCCCGGGCTGAACTCGTCGCCGATCCGGCCGCGCCGCAGGACAAGGAAAAAGAAGCCAAGGCCGGGAATGGGAACGCCGCCGCCGCGGGTTCGGGCTACCGCCTCTCCATGGAAGAAGCCATCGAGCTGGCGATCCAGAGGAATTTGAACCTGCTCGAATCGCGCCTCGCTGACCGCACCTCGGACATTGGCGTGCGCGAAGCCTGGGCGCAGTACTATCCGACCTTCACCCCCACTCTTGCGCACAGCAACTCTTTCTCTACAGGCAGCCCTACTGGCGACGGCCTTACAACCCTCGGCGGAGGCGTGGCGCAGCAGTTGCCTTGGGGGACACAATTGAATTTCGCGCTTTCGGACACGGCCTCCCAAACCACCGGCAAGAACGCGGGGAGTGCGACCTTTAGCGCTGACCAGCCGCTGTGGAAGGGTGCGGGAACAGACGTGGGCTTGGCGGCCATCCGCACGGCCCGCATCAACCGGCTGATCTCCCGCGGCTCATTGGAGGCGGCCACGCAGCAACTCATCTACAGCGTGCGCAGCGCTTACTACAATGTCATCATGGACCTGCAGAACTGCGAGGTGGACAACCAGGCGATCAGTTCGGCCCAGTTGTTCCTGGATATGACCGGCGCGCGCCTCAAGGCCGGCCAGATCACGCCGTTGGACGTCTCTAACGCCCAGTTGCAGCTTAGCAGCCGCAAGGGCCAATTGGCCAGCGACCAGAGCGTCCTTGGGACGGCTCTGTTCGATCTTAAGCGGCTCCTGGATGTGGACCTGAATGAGAAGATCCAGGTTGACGTGGAGAGCCTTGATTTTGGGGAAAAGGTTGAGCCGGGGTTGAGCAAGGTTATCGTCCCGGAAGAGGCCACAGGCACGGTTTATCTGAAGGTGACTAAGGATGACAAGCCTGTGGGCGAGCCGAAGGTGCTGTACCAGGCAGTGCATTTCGACGAAAGCGTGGTCCTCCGCGAGGCGCTCAACAGCCGCATTGACCTGCTCAACGCCCGCCGCGCGGTCGCCCTGCAGAAGGTTCAAGCGCTGTTGAACCAGAACGGCCTCGGCCACCAGATTGACTTGGTAGGCTCATTCGGGCGCACCACCACGGGACGCTCAGTACTGGAGGCCGACAATGGCAAGGAGGCCAATGCCTGGAGCGCCGGTGTCAACGCCACCTTCCCTTGGGGGAAGATCAAGGACCGCGCCGCCTATGAGCGCGCCTTGCTGGCTCTGGATAAAGCGGAGACCGACCTGAAAATCGCCCGCACTGCCGTGGAGTACGATGTGCGGAACACTTTGGGCTCGCTCCGCGCCAGGGAAGTGAGCGTGCTCATTGGAGGCGAAACGGTAGAACAGGCGAAACTCACGGCCGTCGCCACCAGAATGAGTTTTGACCGCGCCTTGAAAGACAGCTTCGCCGTCAGGCAGGCAGAAGACGCGCTGGTGCAAGCCAAGCGTGACTTCATCAGCAGCAAGATAAGCTACCTGGTGCTGTTGGCGCAGTTGGAGCTGTATGTCGCCAAGCCGACCGGGCGCGTGGATCTGGGCGGGCTGTCTGTCGGCGGCCTGGTGGAATCCAAGCTGCCCGACACGCTGAAAAACCGTGGCCTGCCCAAGCTGGCGCCCGAAGCGGAACCTCAGCCTGCGGATGATCCCTTCGGCAAGGCCCGGGAGTACCGCCAGGACTACAAGGCGGGCAGGTAAGGGGCGAGGGGCGAGGGGTTAGGGGCGAGGGACCAGGGGTTAGTGACAAGTGACGAGTGACGCTCCAGACCTGCCTCAGCCTGCTGCTGCCCTGCCCACGGCCCGGACGCGCCGGACGTTTCTGCAATGGAGCGTCGCGGCGTGGACATTCTTCGCGGCCTGGCTGGCGGCGACGGGCTGGATGTTCGTGCGCTACCTGTTTCCCAACGTGCTATACGAGCAGGACCCGAAGTTCACCGCCGGGAAACCTTCGGATTACCCGGAAGTGGGCAAAGTCTATGAGCGTTTCAAGCAGTCCCAGGGAGTCTGGCTCGTGCGCCTGATCGAGGACGGCCAGGATCGCCTGGTGGCCTTGTCCACAAGCTGCACGCATCTCGGCTGCACGCCCAACTGGCTGGCCGCTGAGCAGCGTTTCAAGTGCCCGTGCCACGGCTCGGGATTCTACAAAGACGGAGTGAACTTCGAAGGTCCTGCTCCACGTCCGCTCGAACGCTGCTGCATCTGCCTGGATGCCGCAGGCCGCATCATCGTGGACAGATCCAGGAAGTACCGCAAGGAATTGGGGCAGTGCAACGACCGTGGATCTTTCCTAGCGATGGGCTAGAGACACGGAGACACGGTGACACGGAGAGAGCGAATGATAAACTGTCTCCGCGTCCCCGCGTCTCCGTGTCTCCCTGTTTGGGAGTCTTTTTGTTGAATAAAACTGGAGGAACCTGCCATGCCGATGTTTGAAATGCCCATGAAAGAGCTCAAGAAGTACAAAGGCCGCAACCCCTGCCCGCCCGATATGGACGAGTTCTGGGATGCCTCCCTGGCCGAGATGCACGCACTGGGCACGCAGGCCGAACTGCGGCCTGCTGCGTTCAAGGCGCCCCACGCCGAGTGCTTCGATTTGTACTTCACCGGAATCAAAGGGGCGCGAATTCACGCGAAATACGCGCGGCCGAGGAAAATCGCCCCAGGCGCGCGGCTGCCCGCGGTGGTCCTTTTCCACGGCTATACGGGCCACAGCGGGGACTGGGCCGACAAGCTCTCGTGGGTGGGTCAAGGGTTCTGCGTAGCGGCGTTGGACTGCCGCGGCCAGGGCGGGTTGTCCGAGGACGTCGGCGGCGTGCGCGGCAACACGCATCACGGCCATATCATCCGCGGTCTGGACGAAGATGCGCCGGGGAAGCTGTTGTTCCGCGATATTTACCTGGACACCGCCCAACTGGCGCGGGTGGTGCTGGACCGGCCGGAGGTTGACCCCGGGCGCGTCGGGGCGGCCGGCGGGTCGCAGGGCGGCGGGTTGACGCTGGCGTGCGCCGCGCTGGAGCCGCGAGTGAAACGGGCCGCGCCCGTCTTCCCGTTCCTCTGCGACTACAAGCGCGTCTGGGAAATGGACCTGGCCAAAGACGCCTATCAGGAACTCAAGACCTATTTCAAGCTCTTCGACCCGCGGCACGAACGTGAGGAGCAGGTCTTCCTGCGCCTGGGCTATATTGACTGCCAGCATCTGGCCAAACGCATTCGCGCCGAAATCCTCATGGCCGTGGGCCTGATGGACCAGATCTGTCCGCCTTCCAGCCAGTTCGCCGCCTACAACAAGATAAAGTCCAGGAAGAAGATGGTCCTATACCCGGACTTCGGCCACGAAGGCCTGCCGGGGATGAGCGACACGACGTTCGAGTTCATGCTGGGACTCTAAAACACTTACCGCAGAGACGCAGAGAACGCAGAGAAAAACAGAGAAGGCAGAGAAGAACATGGAGATAAATGAACTGACGAAAGCCATCATTGGGGCAGCTATCGACGTGCACAAAGCGATAGGCCCAGGCCTTCTGGAGTCGGCTTACGAGGAATGCTTATGCAAGGAATTGGCCTTGCGGAACATACCCGTGGAGCGGCAGCGGCCCTTGCCCGTCGGCTACTAAGGGTGTGCAGTTGGAATGCGGTTATCGTCTAGATTTGCTCGTCGCAGATAGCGTGGTGGTGGAAATCAAAGCAGTTGAGGCGCTACTGGCAATCCACCAAGCCCAACTGCTGACCTACCTGAAGCTCGGCGGCTGGAAGGTCGGGTTGCTGATCAACTTCAATGTGCCCGTCTTGAAAGATGGGATAAAACGCCTAGTGAACAAGCTATGATTTTAGCTGTTCTCTGCGTTCTCTGCGTCTCTGCGGTGAACGTTATTCTTTGTGTTCAGCCCGCAAGGCGGCAACGACTTTCTGCTTAGGCGCCTTGGTGATGCGCCCGCTGCGGACGCATTTGCTGCACGCCCAGACGCGATGGACTTGGCCGTCCGGTTCGATGACCTTGAGGTGCTGGAGGTTGGGCCTGAACCAGCGGTGCGTCTTGCCGGTTATCTTGCGGCCCACGCCGCCTTTGGCCTTGGCCAGGCCGCGGCGGACATATTTGATGCCCGTGGAAGGGCCTTTCTCACAGATTTGGCAACGACCGGGCATGTCGGTAATCCTCTCTCAATCTCGAAACGAGCACCTATGGCGCCGGATATCGCCTGCTGCAACGGACTCTGCACCCCGCAACGCGGCAATCACCCCGCCCACAAAGAGAGCTTCTCTTACCATAGGCCTTGACGAAGTGCAAAGGAAAATTCGGGTCCGTTCTCGCTTGCACAAATCCTGCCCGCAGCTAAAGTCCAGCCTGTGTTCGTACCATACGATCGAGTAATCGTCGTCGCGTTGGACTCTGCCTGCTGGGATGTTTTGCTTCCGCTGGTCGCCGACAAGACCATGCCGGCGCTGGGGGCCTTCCTGCGCCAGGCCAGTTGCGGCGTGCTGGAATCCACCGTGCCGCCGCATACGGCGGCCGCCTGGACCACCTTCCTCACGGGCAAGGACCCGGGGCAGCACGGCGTGATAGACTTCGTCAGGTTCGACCCGGCCGCACGCAGGTTCCAGTTCCACGACAGCAGCATGCACCGGAACGAGAACATCCTGACGCTGCTGAGCAATGCGGGCATCTCGTGCGGCTCCATCTTCCTGCCGTGCAATTACCCCCCTTACCCCCTGTCCGGCGGCTACATTGTCAGCGGTTTCGAGACACCGCACACGCGGAAGCGCTTCACGGAACCGCAGGAACTGCGCGACGAGGTCCTCGGGGTCTCGCCGGACCTGCATTTCAACTTTGAGGAAGACTGGGAAGATGACGCCTCTGACGCCGCCTTCGCGCGCAACATTGACCACGCCATCACCGCCGTGGACGTGCTGGAGCGGCTGGCGTTGCACTTTCAGCGCGAACGGCCCACGCGCCTGCAGATCGCCTTTCTCCAGGCTACCGACATCCTCTTCCACAAGGCCTGGGCCTGGTGCCGTGCCGGAGGGCAGCCTTTCCAGGCTGCCGGCCACGAACTGCGGCACGAACTGGTCAGGAAGTTCTTCCGGCGCGTGGACCAGATGCTCAGCCACGTCTTCGGGCTGCATGGGAGCGCCGCACCCCAGTGCGGCCGGCCCAACGACCAGACGCGGACACTGCGCCTGATCTGTTCCGACCACGGCCACGGCTGCAGCGCAGGCAGGATCTTCGTGAACAGTCTGCTGAGCCAGTGGGGCTACCTGGCGCCGCCGGGGCGCCTGCGCCGCGCTACGCAGCAACTTGCCCTGCTGGCCCTGGACGCTGCGGCACGCCACGAGCGCAGCCGGGAGCTCATACTGGATTGGCGCCGCACCAAGGCCTACATGGCCCACGCGGGCAGCTACGGTTTTGTGTACCTCAATCTGAAAGGCCGCGAACCGGAGGGCCTTGTCGCGCCGGAGGAGTTTGAAAGTGTGCGCGAGGCCTTGAGCGCGCGCTTCCTGGCCGAGAAAATTCCGGGCAGCAACGAACCGCTGTTCAGGCAGGTCCTGAAAGGCGAGCAGGTTTATGCGCGGAAGCAGGAACTGCACCTGCCTGATCTGGTGCTCGTCCCCGCCGACGGATTCTGCCCCCGCAAGAAACTAAGCCGCGGCCCGCCTGTGCGCCTGACTCCGCGCGAAATCGGCGGCGTGCACCGCCGTGAAGGCATCTATGCCCTGGAGGGCCAGGGCATCCTCGCCAGTCCGGGCCTGGGGCCCCGCGCCGGACTGGCGGATCTCGCACCCACGCTGTTGGCTGCATTGGGCCAGCCTGTTCCGCAGAGCATGACCGGCAAGCCCCTGCTGCATCTTTTCGGCACCCCGCCCCCCGTGAAAGTGCTCCAGGAGCAACCTGCTGCGGAAGCCAGGCAGAACCTCGCGGCGCCAACTGTCTACAGCAAAGCTGAAGAAGAAGAAATCGAGAAGCGGCTGCTAGACCTTGGTTACCTGGAATAATTTTCGATTTTGGATCTTCGCAAGCCTTCGGTCCGAGCCGCGACTGTAAGGGAGCGGTTCCATCGCTCCCATTCTTCCCATAAGTCCCATAACACCTGCCGCAACGCTCCCCGTGACCGCTTGCTTACGCGCGCGGCTCGGAGACTGAACAGTTACGAAAGTTCTTTCCCCGTTCACCTGCGTTTGCCGAATCCAGGACCAGGGATCGTGCCTCCCGGTCCCGGGCGCGCCGCCCCGCGGGTTGCGGCCCGCTGCGCCTCGGCCTGCATCTGGCGCTGGACCTCGTTGGCTACTTCCACAAAGCGCATCTTCAGATCGCCGATGCTGGAGGTCAGGGCATTCTCCTCTTCCTCGGTCAGATTGTTTTTGGTCTTCGCCTGGATGACGCTCAGCAATTCGATCGTATACCGCGCCCCTTGCAGGTCCACTTCGCGCTGCCCGCTGAAGGGATTGGCGATGTCTCCGAGCTGCATCAGAGTCTGCTGCGCCAAGCCGGCCAGAAAAGTAATGAACATCTTGGCTGCCTGGTCCTGCGGCTGAGCGGCCCGCTTGCCCCGGGGCGCCTCCCGCCCCGGCTGGGCCTGCGCAGCGGCCGGGCCACCTCCCGGGGGCGCCTGTGTGTCCGGCTTGCCCGAGGGCGCCGAGGGCGCTTCGCCTCTGGCCGCTCTCTCGCGCTCGCGCCGCACTTCCTCTTTCCAACTGTCGTCAACTTTCTTCTCGCTGACGATGAAGGCGGGAACTTCCTCATTCGGTTCGGCAGGTTTCTCAGCCATGTATCCCCCGTTTCAATCCACGCCCGCGCGCGGGCGACGACCTCCTGCCCCTCGGCTTGCCGAGCAGCGCGCCTGCGGCCGGCCTCGGATTCGGGCTGGAATGATAGCCGAAAACTGACGATACGCAATTACAAAGGGTCTGTGTCTGAAAAATCGGGAGTGTTTCATTTCAGTTAGGAGCGGCGGGCGCCTCGCCCGCCGTACCACGGGCGAAGGCGCCCGTGGCTCCTTCGCAGGCTAACTGAGATGAAACACTCCCTGAAAAATCAAAATATAATGTTCCCTGGAAGCAGCCGCTGTGCTAAAAGTATGGACTGATGGCTCCACGCCAAACTGGTGACGGATTATGGTTATCTGGTATTGCGAAAAATGCGGCAAGCGTATTCCAGACGGGGATCTGGAGCTGGACGCAGCCGACAACGGGGACGTGGCTGTCCGCTACTGCAAGCGTTGCGCGCCTGCGACGCAGACGAAGGCCACCGTGACGGTTCGGGCCGCAAAGAAGTCCCCCATCTCCGGTGTCTCGCACCGGCCGGCCACTAAGGCTGCCAGCGCCGCGGCGCCTGCCGCCAGAGCACCGGCGGAAAGTGTTTCCCCGGAAGAACCCAGCGTACGTGCCACGCCAAAGGCGGCCTCGAATGCCAACTTGTACGTCGGCGTGAGTGTGGCTGGGGTTGCCTTGGTGGTTGTGGTCGTTCTTGCCGTAAGCAGGACCTCGGACACGGAAACGAAGGCGTCCACCCCGCCGCCCTCAGGAGCTGCGCCGCTTCCTGCACCGCTGGTGACATCGAGCGGCGGCGGAGATACGGCGGCGCCTCGCGATACTGACAGACCCGTGAACCCTGCGCCCGCCGCCACGTCAACCGTTCCGAGCACCCTCAGGACGCCCAGCGATGAAGAACGAGCGCAGGCCGCGTTCGTGGCGCTGCAGAAGCGTTTGGACGGTTTGCCGGGCAACGACTTGCAGGCAAAGACCAAGGCCGTGGAAGCCTATCTGAAGGAGTATGGCGACGCCATGGCGGCCTCGCGCGCGCGCAGAATGCTTGATGAGATCAGGAACCCCGGTCGGCAATCTCAACCGCCGGCGCCGCCTGGAGAGAACGCGGGGGCGGCGTTCAAGCGGGGGCAACAGAAGCAGGCTGCCAATGACCTTCAGGGCGCCCTGGCTGATTACGACAGGGCGCTGGAGTTGAAGCCCCAGTACCCCGAGGCCCTGGTGTGCCGCGCCGACGTTAAACAGGGACTGTATGACCTGGAGGGCGCCCTTGCCGACTGCGAGAAGGCCAATTCAAGCTCCTGGCAAGTGCCAATGATCCAGGCGATAGCCTATTACGGTCTGGGAAAGGATGCGGAATACGAGGCTGCTATGGCACTGGCCAAGAGAAGGGTGAACGAGCCTCAGGAGATCGAAGCATTTATCATCCGGCGAGCGCGGAGCGCCCGCAGTGTGTACAAGGGCAAGAGCCTGGAAGGCAAAGAGCCGGCCACAGCCGAGGAGTTCATCTGCCGCGGCCAGTACCGCTTGGTTGCCAAACGGCCTGATGAAGCGATTAAGGATTTGGAGACCGCGCTCAAACTCGATCCCACGCAGGTTTCCAAGGGCTTGTTCGCGGCTCTGGCCCAAGTGGCGGAGAGCAAGAAGGACTGGAAGGCCAAGCTGGACTATTACCGGCGCTGGGCGGAAGCCGCGCCTGATTCGTCTGAAGCGGTCAACGGACAGGCCTGGGAGCTGTTGACCAGCCCCGATGAAAAGCTGCGCGATGCCAAAACGGCATTAGCCTTGGCCGGCAAGGCGGCGGAGCTATCCAAACAGGGGGATCCCGCGATCCTGGATACGCTGGCCCTCGCCTACGCCCGCAACGGGAAATTCCGCGAAGCTGTGGATACTCAGCAACAGGCCGTAGCTCTCCTGCCGCCGAATATGAATTCCAAGCAGCGCAAGGAGTATGAAGACCATCTCAGGGAGTTCAGGAACGGGCTCGAAAGACAGCCACGATGAGCGGGGACAAGGCTGCGCCGGCTTCAATCAACATTCGCACGGCGTCGCGGGTGCGCGGGTTGCGGGGCATGCCGCAGTTCGTAAATGCGCGTGCGCAGGAGACTGGCATGAGACGGGCAACAAAGGTAATTGTCTGCGTGGCCCTATGTCTGCTGTTTGGGCGGCTGGACAGGCTGCATACTTGCGCGTCCGCGGATGAGGCCGCGCCGCGCGGGGCAGCGTTATTTCCATTTGTGCTGCCCTGGGACGATGCGACGCCGGGCGTAGCCGACCTCAGCGGCTGGCTGCACAAGCCGGCGGGCAAGTTCGGACACATTCGCGCCGGCGAGGATGGGCATCTGTACGCCGGCAAGGACCGCATCCGCTTCTTCGGCGTGGACCTGGCTTTCAGCGCTAATTTCCCGGGCAAGGAAGACGCCGGGAAGATCGCGGCCCGCATGGCCAAGTTCGGCATCAACATCGTCCGCTTCCATATCATGGACATGCGGCGCTTTCCCGACGGCATCCTGGCACGCAACTCGCCCGACACCCGCGAGCTTGACCCGGAAGCCCTCGACCGCCTCGACAACTTCACGGCGCAACTGGCCCGCCACGGCATCTACGTGTATCTCTGTTTGTTGAACTACCGGCCCTTCAACGCCGCCGACGGCCTGCCCAAGGAGATCGAACAACTGGGCGACCCTTTCCAGGGGCGGCACGTGATCGGGTTCTATGATGCGCGGATACTGGAGCTGCAGAAGGAATATGCCCGCAAGCTGCTGAGCCATCGCAACACCTATACCGGTTTCACCTATGCCGAGGACCCGGCGGTGGCCTTCGTCGAGATCAACAACGAGAACGGCCTGATCCACGCCTGGCTGGGCGAGCAGGTTGACAAGCTGCCGGAGGTTTTCCAGCCTGAATTGAAGCGCCAGTGGAACGAATGGCTGCGCAAGCGGTATGACTCGACCGCCAAACTGCGGCAAGCCTGGGGCGTGAAGGACGAAGCGCCTGGGGACGAGTTGCTCGCCAACACGGACTTCTCGAAGGGTACGGAACGCTGGGTCCTGGAACTGCACGAGGGGGCGGAAGCCACGGCAGCGCCCAGCGACGACGTGCCCCCGGAAAAAACCTTGCGCGGCGCGAAGTCCGCCTGCGTAGCCACCACGGTGTGCGTCTCCGGATCCTCGGGAAGCAACTTTTTGTATGGGCGGCCTTTCAAGAAATGTTCTTCGACGAGCTTCGGCACGTCCGCCGCCAGGACGTTCCTGTAGAATGTACCGTCCGGATGCACGAGCGACACGGGGCCGAGATCGCAACGGCCCATGCAGCCGGTTTCGACGATTTTAATCTCCCCGTCG
>JBEKKG010000014.1:0-22924 GCA_050010835.1 Planctomycetota bacterium | reverse complement strand
CCCCAGGAGTCGCACTCTCGTGATGTGCGGATGCAGCGCTGCATGGTTCGCATCGGGGCCAGGATTGTTGATGCCATGCAGGCCCTCGATGCAGCCGCGGTGGGCATCGCTCTTGTCGTTGATGAACAGCAGCGTCTGGTTGGCACGATGACTGATGGCGATATCCGGCGAGCTCTCTTGAAAGGCGCCACTCTGCAATCGCCCTTGGAGCCGTATGCCCATCGCGATTATCTGGCCGTGAGTTCGCAGGTCGGACGCGCCGAAGTGCTGGATTTGATGCGGGCACGGTCCCTCGGCCAGGTGCCCGTGGTTGACGCAAGCCGCCGGCTGGTTGGACTTCATCTTATGCAGGAGATGCTTGGCGCCGTGGAGCGACCGAACTGGGCCGTGATCATGGCTGGTGGCAAGGGGACACGACTTCTGCCTATCACCGCGCACCTCCCCAAGCCCATGATCAAGGTCGCGGGCCGGCCGATTATTGAGCGGCTGTTGCTGCATCTCGTTGGCTACGGCATCAGGCGCATTTTCATTTCCACCAACTACCTGGGGCACATAGTTGAGGAGCACTTTGGCAACGGCAGCCGCTTCGGTTGCAACATCGAGTACCTGCGCGAGGAGGAGCCGTTGGGCACTGGCGGGGCGCTGTCGCTGCTGCGAGAGGCGCCGGCGCAGCCCTTGCTGCTGCTGAATGGCGATCTAGTCACACAGGCCAACTTGGACAGCATGCTGGCCTTTCACCTGGAGCGCGGCAACATCGCCACTATGGGCGCACGGTGCTACATGCACCAGATTCCGTTCGGCTGCATTGCCGCGGATGGCGGCCGGATGCTCCGCCTGGAGGAAAAGCCAGTCATCGAGCGGTTGATCAACGCGGGCATCTATGTGCTTTCCCCCGAGGTCGTGGCGCGTGTGCCACGCAAGTTCTTCCCGATAACGGAGCTGTTCGAGGGCTGCCTGGAACGGAATGAGCGCGTCGGTGTTTTCGAGATCGAAGAGGACTGGGCGGACGTGGGACATCGCGATCAGCTAAAGCAAGCTCAGGAGGGTGGCGGCTGATGGGCGCATGGTCAGGGAAGAAGGTGCTGGTGACTGGCGCGGGCGGCTTCATTGGCAGCCACCTGGCAGAGCGCCTCGCGGCGGAAGGCGCCCGCGTCCGGGCGATGGTGCATTACAACGCGCTGGGAACATGGGGTTGGCTGGACCACTCCCCGGCCTCTTCGGAAATGGATATCTTTGCGGGCGATGTTACAGACCGCGACAGCGTTCGCAGAGCATGCGGGGGACAGGAAGCGGTTTTCCACCTGGCCGCTCTCATTGCCATCCCGTATTCGTACCATGCGCCCGAGTCTTACGTTCGCACCAACATCATCGGCACGTTGAACGTGTTGCAGGCGGCGCGTGAAGCCGGTGCGGTTCGCGTCATACACACCTCAAGCAGCGAAGTGTACGGCACAGCGCGGCAGGTCCCCATCTCCGAAAGCCATCCGCTGCAGGGCCAATCCCCGTACTCCGCCAGCAAGATCGGTGCTGACAAGATTGCCGAGTCGTTCCACTTGTCATTTGGCGTGCCGGTTGTGACGGTGCGTCCGTTCAACACGTTTGGCCCCCGGCAGTCGGCGCGAGCGATCATCCCCACGATCATCACGCAGTGCCTGACGGGAGACATAGTCCGTCTCGGCAGCCTGCACCCGACTCGTGACCTTAACTTCGTCGCCAATACTGTTGATGGCTTCCTGAAAGCAGCCGAGGCGGCCGAGGCAATTGGCCATACCATCAACCTGGGTTCCGGGCGGGAGGTCGGCATTGGCGCCCTGGTCCAACTTATTGCTTGCCTCATGGGCAAGACAGTCTCAGTGGAAACGGAGCAGCAGCGTGTGCGTCCGGACGGAAGCGAAGTCGAACGGCTGTTGGCGGATAGCACGGCAGCTCGCACACTGCTTGGATGGCAGCCTTCGGTTACGCTTGAGCAAGGCCTGCAACGCACCATCGAGTGGATGCGGCAGCACCTGGATAGGTATCGCCCTGGCGTCTACATCGTCTGAACCGGGAGCGACACCTGCTCAAGATGCACAACGTCGCGCCGATGATGCTTGAGGCCGCCCTGCTCCAAACCGACGCCCGGAAGGCCACGCCCTAAACACATGCTTGAAACCGCAGAGCAAACGTGCGTCGAACGGACCAGCGCTACGCTTGAAGCAACGCCACATCGGCGCGTCATTGCGGACTCCGCCAAATTTTTGCTGGCGACGTTGGCGGCGCAGGGAAACGGGCTCATTCGCACGGTGGGCCTCGCGGTCTTGCTAAACCCCGTGCAGTTGGGCGTCTGGAACTTGATGAATATTATTGCAACCTACGGCAACTACATAAGTCTTGGTTTGTTGCCTGGTTTAAACAACAGTATTCCACTGATGCGAGGCAAGGGTGAGCTTGAGCGGGCTGAAAAAGCAAAGGACAGTGTCTTTTGGTCCAACAATATACTCGCGCTTGCCGCTCTTGTATTAGTGTGGGGTTGCTCCTGGATCGTCTCGGAGAATTATGCCTCTGGCTTGCGTGTAGTGAGTTTTAGTATCGCCGGTCAGGCGTTCTATTTCTTTTATTTTTTGCTGCTGCGCGCGGATGTTCGTTATGGATTGATTTCAAAAGGCGTTGCCGGACAGGCCACCCTAATGACCATTGGCGTGCTGGGATTGGCTTATCTTTGTGAGGATCGCGTAAAGGGCGCATTGATTGGCTTGGCTTTGTCTTATTTCTTAATCAATATTTACTGGTTCAAATTGGGCGCATACACGTTTAAGAGGAGGGTTGAGTGGCCAATAATTCGTGAGACTTTCTGGATAGGCTTGCCGCTTGTCATCTGTGGCATAACCGCTACCTTGCTCCTCAGTATTGATCGTTGGGTGATTGTGTCGCAGTTCGATGGGAAAACGCTGGGATTCTATGCGCTGGCCATCATGATAAATGGGATGCTGTCCAGTGTGCCAGCCTCGGTGGCAAACGTTCTCTACCCACGCCTGCTGGAGCGTTTTGGCGCGACAAACGACCCTAAAGCCTCGGTGTCCTTGCTGCTCGCTCCGCTCCGCTTATCGGCCCTGCTGGTTGTTTTTCTGATTGCGGGTGGCGTGCTTCTGCTGCCGCCGGTCATTAGGTTTGTTTTGCCGAAGTATATCCCCTCCCTGGCGCTGATTGAAATCCTAGTGCCAGGCGGATTCTTTTTGTCGCTTACGTTTATTTCTGGAAATGCGCTTCTCAGCTTTGACCGGCTGAAATTGTTTTTTGCCATACAACTTTGTGCCGCTGCGGCGGCCCTGCTGGCCATGCTGGCATTGGTGAAGGCGGGCTTGGGAATAAGAGGCGTAGCCCTGGGAACTGTGCTCGGATACGCCGTATATGGCCTGGGTTACACTATCTCGGCGGTGTATTTATCCCTTGGCAATAAGCTGGCGGCGGGCAAGTTTATGGGCAAGTTACTGTTGCCGTTTCTAGCCTTGCTGCCGGGATTGGTCTGCGCCTCATTTTTGAGCCACGCTTTAGACAGCCGCTCCGCGCAGCTTTCAGTTTCGGTTTTGAATGCCGCTCTTTTTGCAGTTATGTTGGCGCCGGCGGTGTGGGTGAGCAACCGGGATGGCGAGTTGTGGGCGCTGGTGCGCGCAGAAATTGCGCGCCGCTTTAGCAAACGAACGTAAGTGTTTAGCGCGGGAAGTCAAGAAAAGCCGGATACCCGAATAATAAGAGTACAAACTATGTCAAGCGTGACAAGCAACCTTATTCCAACTCTCGAGCGCTCAGCCGCGCTGGTGAAGGCTTGGGGAGCCGGCCGCTTGCCTGATGGCAGGACTTTAGAGGAGACGCTCACGGTCGAGGGGGTTCCGTTATGGGATGTGATGGCGCCTACCCTTGCCTTCTATAATGTGCCCAAAGCGCTCTCAACAGCATTGCCACGAAATGTTTTACGCAGGCACCTAAGGGCCTATGTCAGCCGTGTGAAACATCAGGTCTTCGATTTGGTCACCCGGCGCAAAAACATGCGCGGCTGTTCGCGCTGGCCCGCCGGTGAACAGACGCCGGTGTTTCTGGGCTTCAATGCTTATATGTACCGGGATATCTTGCAACCGGTGTGCTCCGAACTGCTGCGGCGGGGTGAACAAGCGATTGTCTTGCACGACTGGCGGCGTTTTTTGAACACCGCCGAGATCACCGGAGGGGATGAGTTGCACTCCATTTGGGAACACTGGGACGGGGAGGCGCAAACCTTTGCGCGCCAACTGGGCGCTAGCTATCGGCGGATGAGAGACGCCTTGGAGCAGCCGGCGCTGTTGGCACAGCTCATCCGTGATGAGCAGGGCCAGCCGCTGTGGCCTCAGATGGAAGAAAGTTTCCTCTGGATGTTGCGGGCGTTTTTACCTTGGATCCTTCCGCAAATAGCGGTTGCCCGCCACATTCTGCGGCAACACCGCCCAGCGCTGTTGGTTACTCCAGAGTCGCCTTGTTTGGATCCGCACGCGCAGATTTATTATGCTTTGGCCTGCCAAGAGGCCATTCCGGTGCTCGATGTCCAGTTTGGCGTTTTGAGCAACGAAGCGTTTGAGTACTGTTTTATCCGCGGCCAAAGAATTGCCGCGTGGAGTGACAATTCGCGTGAAACATTCATCGCTCATGAAGTGCCGCCAGAGAAGATCGTAATTACCGGTTCGCCGCGCCATGATTGCATGGTCAATGTGTCAGCCGGGGAAGTCCGGCACACTCGCGCGAAGCTGGGCGTCCCGTACGGACGCAAGATGGCGCTTTTTGCTTCAACCTATAGCGTGGCCGCGTACAGCCAGATGGCCGATCCGGGCATATTATCTCAAGTCAAGCGCGCCGTTTGCCAGGTGTCGGGGCGGATGGAAGGTTTGTGCCTGGTGGTCAAACCGCATCCTCTGGAGAACGTGAAGGAGACCAAACGCCTTGCGGCTGGATGCCCCAACATCATTTTTGCCGACAAAAAGTCTGATATCCGCGAACTAACCAGGGCCTGCGACGTTTTCATTACCCTGGGTTCTACTGCCACTATGGACGCGCTAATCGCCCGCAAGCTGGTAATCTGGCCGGCCTTTCCCAAGCTGGTCTGGTGGGACGATCAATATCTGAAATTCGGCGCGGTGCTGGTGGCGCAGGATGAAGAGGCGTTGGGCGCTTGCTTGCGCCAAGTGGTGGATGGTGAGAGCGAAAAGATACTGGCCAAACTCGATGGGCCGCGCAATAATCTTCTGCGCCAATGGACACATGAATGTGATGGGCAAGCCACCTCCCGCGTCATCGCGCTCATGCGGAAAATGACCGGGCAACGGCAAGCGGAGCCTAAATGAAGATCTTGATTGTTGGCGCCGCAGGATTTGTGGGCAGAGGAATTTTAGTTTCCTTTACGGAACACGGCCATGCCCTGCGGCTGCTGGACGTGGCGCCGTTCGCAAGCCGGCATGAAGTGCTCATTGGGGATGTCACGGATTACGCCTGTGTTGAAAAAGCCGTCACTGGCATGGATGGCATTGTGATTGCCCACATGGCGCCGCGTGGAATCAAGGACGTCAATTATGCCACACCGGAAATGGCGTTCAACATCAACGTCAAAGGCACAGCCAATCTGTTTCATGCCGTGGTGCAACAAGGCGTTAAGAAAGTGGTTGTCATTTCCAGCGGATGCGTCGTTCAAGGAAATCACAACACTTCCATTTATGCCCAGGATTTGCCTTTGCGAGCCCCGGGGGGGTACTATGGGCTGAGTAAAATTTGTCAGGAGGTGATCGCGGAACAATTCTCGAGGGAACATGATCTCCAGGTGGCTTGTCTGCGGCCTTGGAGCGTCCTGGATGGGGAAAAGAATGTGGATAAATATGGGCAGACAATCAAGGCTAGAACCGCCGCAGACACCGACCGGCGGGACATCGGCGAGGTGGCGTGCTTATGTCTGGAATCGGAAACATTGAGATACGAAGTATTCCATGTGGCCAGCACACGGGAGGCATTGGAGAAATATAATGTAAAACACACCTGCCAAACGCTCGGTTGGAAACCAGAGTTAAGTGCTTAAGCGCCTGGCCGCCAAATGAAATCTTACTGTTTTTGCGCGCCAATGGGTGTATATAAGTATGAGGGTGCGGCGGAATGCGTGGCCAGGGCGAATAGCGCAGAGCAAAAACAGCCGAGTACATGCCGCGTACGCCGAAAGCATGTGGCCGCTGAGTTCGCTTCTGACGGCTTACCTGGGGGCGCGTTAATGACACACCAATTGTCGGTTGTTTCCGGAGATCCAGGCGGCGTTAACGCGCTGGCGCCAGTTGTTTTGGCCCTGCAGGCCGACAACCGCTACCGTGTGCATGTCTTTGGCTATCGGCAAGCGCCGTTACTCTGGCGCAAGCGCGGTCTTGCCTGTGGAGAATTGCCAATCACTCTTTCGTTGGCGGAAGCCCAACAACGCTTAGCAGCTCTGGCCGCGGATCTACTTCTAACCGGCACTTCCACAAATGAACTCAATCTTGAAAAAACATTCATCGCGGCGGCTAAAACCACTGGCGTACCGTCCCTTGCAGTCTTGGATTTTTGGTCCAATTACCATAGTCGTTTCGGGGACAGTGACGGCCGGTTGAGTTTTCAACCTGAGCGCATTGCGGTGCCAGACGAACATGCGCGGGACGAGATGATTGCGGAGGGCTTTGACGCGAGCAAGCTGCGCATTACGGGGCAACCGGCATTTGACGAGCTGGCGGCTTGTCTGGCCGGCTTTACCCTTGAACGCCATGCCCAGATCCGCAAATCTTGGGAAATCCAGGAGTCTGAACTTGTGGTTGTTTTTGCCTCTCAGTCCCTGGAGAGCTTTTACGGGAACCAGCCGGGCGTAACAGGTTATCCCGGCTATACTGAACACAGTGTGCTTCAAGCACTGATCCCGGCACTTGAGCAGATTGCGGCCAGTTCCGGGCGCAAAATACGTCTTGTCATACGTCCGCATCCTCTCGAAAACCCCGCGCCGTTGGCGCGGCATGGCAGTAATATTGTGCGCGTTCGTGTTGACGGTGGTTACACTGGCCGGGAGGCTGTTCTCGCCGCAGATTTAGTGGTGGGGATGTCCACCGTGCTGCTGCTTGAAGCGGCCCTGCTGAAATGCGTGGTGGTGAGCCTGCAACCCGGATTGCTGGGCAAGGATATGCTGCCCAGTAATAGCCGGGGGCTAACCACCAGCGTATATCGCCACGAGGACATCCGGCCCACGGTTCAACGGTTGTTGCTTGACGAGAGTGCGCGTGCGGAAGTAACCCGCCGCACGAGCTCCATAACCCAATCGGGTTCCACAAAGCGTGTATTGGGCTTGCTTGAAGAGCTGCTTCGGCAAGCGCCTCTCAGAATAGGAGCGCCGCAGACATGAGCATTCTGGCCATTAAAGGCGGGAAGCCGGTGAGAACCAGTCCGTTTCCCGCCTATATCTCCATAGGGATGGAAGAAAAGAAAGCAGTGGCGGAGGTTCTTGATAGCGGAGTGCTCTCCAAGTACCTGGGTTCCTGGTCGCCGGATTTTTATGGCGGGCCGCGCGTCCAAAAATTGGAAAAAGAGTGGGCGGAATATTTCCGGGTCAAGTGGGCGGTAAGTGTGAATTCCGCGACTTCCGCCCTCTGCGCGGCTGTGGGAGCCTCCGGCGTTGGTCCGGGTGACGAAGTAATTGTCTCGCCGTATACCATGACCGCCTCGGTCGCCTGCGTCCTGGTCTACAATGCGATCCCGGTGTTTGCGGACATTGAACCGGAGACCTTTTGCCTGTCGGCGGAGACTATCCGCCGGCGCTTGACCCCCCGCACCAAGGCCCTGGTGGTGGTGGATCTTTTTGGCCAGCCGGCGGAGATGGACGCCATCATGGCGCTGGCTCGGGAGCATAAGCTCGTCGTCATAGAAGACGCCGCGCAAGCGCCTGGCGCCACCTACCACGGGCGGTACGCGGGCACGCTTGGACATATAGGCGTCTTCAGTCTCAACTGCCACAAGCAGATCAACAGCGGCGAAGGCGGAGTGGCCGTCACCAATGATGACAACTTTGCCGAACGCATGCAGTTGATTCGCAATCACGCTGAAGTTGTGGTAAAACATAAAGGCACGCAAAACATCGTTAATCTGCTGGGCTTCAATCACCGCATGACTGAAATTGACGCCGCGATCAGTAGTGAACAGTTGAAAAAACTTGCGGGCCTGTTGCGGCCGCGCATTGAAGCGGCTAATTATCTGACGGAGCGTCTCGGTAAACTCCCGGGACTGACGCCGCCAGTGGTGCGCCCCGCCGCCAATCACGCTTACATGGTCTACGCGCTGCGCTACAATGCGGAAGCCTGCGGCGTGCCACGCAGCCGCGTGGTTGAGGCACTGGCGGCTGAAGGAATAACCGCTGGTGCCGGTTACGTTGCCTTGGGCGCCGGTTACGTTGAGCCGGTTTACCTCCAACCAGTGTACCAGCAGCGGCTGTTGTACGGCACAGCCGGATGTCCCTTCACATGTCCCGCTTATCGCGGCACAGTCAGTTATGAACGCGGGCTTTGCCCGGTCACGGAGCAGATGCATTATTCCGAACTGCTGACCGTCACCATCTGCCACGCCAACATCACGCGCGCGGACCTGGATGATTTTGCCGCGGGATTTGAAAAAGTCTGGGAGAAGCTGGAGGAGTTGAGATAATTCATGGATGAGCATTCGAAGAAGCTGCTTTCCGATAACTACCGTAACCTGCTGCTCAAGCACGGCGCAGGCCCAGCGGTGGGTCAATGGAGCCAAGCAGGTCAAATATTTCGTTTTGAAAAACTCATTCAAATAGACAATCTCGCTTCCAAACGAATTCTGGACCTCGGATGTGGAATTGGCGATCTATATCCTTTTCTACAGGAACGGTTTTGTGAAATAGACTACAGCGGCATTGATTTGGTTCCAGAATTAATAGCGTGCGCATCCCACAAATACCCGCGCGCCAAGTTCTTCTGCAGAGATATTCTTCAGGCTGGTTTAGACGAGCAGTATGATTATGTGTTGATTTCTGGAATGTTCAATAACCCGATCCCCAACTGCACGGCCTTCTTGAAGGAAATGATCGCCTTAGCCTTTAAACATTGCCGCAAAGGGTTGGCCTTTAATTTTACTTCGACTCACGTCAATTATAGCGTCCCTAATCATGCTTATCATGATCCCGCGGAAGTGCTGGCGTTTTGTATCGCAAATCTGACCCGCAAGGTATTCTTTTACCATCACTACGAGAGATGTGATGTGGCCGTCTTTGCCTATAAACAGGAGCTTGGCAACTGATACTGAAGCGCCGCCGGGAATTCTTCTTCAATGCTTTGGGAGTCAAGCAATGCCGCTAACACTTGCCCAATGCGTTGACAAAGCGGTCTGGAACGAGTTTGTTTGCTCCTCGCCGCAGGGCAACGTCTTCTGCACCACGCCTTTCATCGAGGCGTTGGGAGCGCCTTTTGAGCTGTGGCTGCTGAAAAAAGGCGAACAAATCCAGGCCGGGGCTATCGTCTTGAGTGGCGAAGACGGGCGTCCGCTGCAGGCTCCGTTTCCATCTACCTGGTATATGGGGGTGCTATTGGCCAAGTTTGTTGGCGAAATGCCGGCGCATAGCCGGGTTGAGACCGGCTTGGCGATCGTCAACGAGTTATGCGCGGCCTTTGGAGAGCGCTACACGCGCATTTCTTTCTGTTTGCATCCGCGGTTTGAAGACCTGCGGAGTTTTTCCTGGTTCCATTACCATGAGCCTGAGCGCGGGCAATTCACAATTGATCTGCGTTACACAGGCTGGATTGACTTGACGGCTTCCAAAGATTTCGAGAGTTTTCTGGCCACAGTGCGTTCCACGCGGCGGTATGACTACCGGCGCGCGCTCGCCAAGGGCTTGACTGTTGAGGTGTCCACCGACATCGCCCTGCTCGAACGTTTGCAAGCCCTGACCTTTGCGCGGCAAGACCTCGCTATGAACCCTCAGGAAGCGAAGTTGCTGCGGGCCATTGCCAGTGCCGCTCTGGCCCACAAGTTTGGTGAGATGCGCGTCTGCCGCGATGCCGCCGGGGAACCGGCCTCCGCCACTTTGTTCCTTTTCCATAAAGACACCGGCTACTACTATGTGGGAGCCAATGATCCCGCCCACCACCATTTGAACAGCGGCACGTTTATATTCCTTGACAATGTGCAAAACTGCATGCGGCGCGGCCTTAAATTCATAGATACTTGCGGTATTAACTCGCCCAACCGGGGTGGTTTTAAAACCAGCTTCAATGCCGCGCCGCAGCCCTACTTCATTGTTACGTGGAATAAACCATCTGCTTAGCCCGCTGATGATTTGCTTCGTTTTGGCTTGGCGGAGTGTAGAGTTCCGAGCGCACTTGACAATAACAACTGAAGGCCCTAAACAAAGGCGTGTTGGAAGAAGCCGTGTAGAACTCCAGCAGATGAGTATGGCTAAATGAAATACCGCGCCGAAGTGGATGGACTGCGGGCCGTCGCAGTTGTCGCGGTCTTGTTCTATCATGCCAAGCTTGGCTGCCCCGGCGGTTACATCGGAGTTGATGTCTTTTTTGTAATTTCCGGCTATCTAATCACCGGGCTAATCCTCCACGATATTGACAAAGGCAAATTCCAAATTGGGAATTTTTGGGAGCGCCGCTTTCGCCGCATTCTTCCCGCACTGATCGTTGTGCTCAGCATGACGTTGGCCGCCGGCTGGTGCTTGCTGCCCACTCAAGTATTCAGAGAACTTGGCAAATCCACTGCATATCAAGCGCTGCTGGTGTCTAACGTTTATTTCTGGCGCCTCAATGCCGGATATTTCGCGCAAACCGCTGAAGAACAGCCGCTGCTGCATACCTGGTCTCTCGCGGTTGAGGAGCAGTTCTACCTTTTCTTTCCGCTTTTGTTAGTGTTAGTGAGCCGGTTGATGCGAAACAATCTTTCAAAGGTGCTTAGTCTTATTGCAGTCTGCTCGTTCGCCCTATGCGTTTACGGAAGCTACACACATGAAAGTGCAACGTTTTATTTTCTGCCTACACGCGCATGGGAGCTTCTGCTGGGCGCGTTTCTTGCCGAACGCGGCAGGGAGCCGCGTGCATCCGCCAGTTTGTTGGACGAAACGCTGGGATTGGCCGGTTTATTCGCCATCTTGTCCGCCGCAATGTTCTATAGTCCCGAGACCCGTTTCCCGGGTTTGGCTGCGCTTCTTCCGTGTGGCGGAACCGCTTTGCTCATTTGGGCAAACGGCGGCGCATTAACCATGACAGGCAGGCTGCTTGCCTGGCGCCCCATCGTTTTCATCGGCTTGATTTCATATTCGCTCTATCTTTGGCATTGGCCCATGCTCGTTTTCTTCAACTATTGGGTGCTTGGTCCGGCGCCATTGTGGCGTCACGTGTTGCCTTTGCTCGTCAGCGTGTTTGTGGCCGCCTTGTCCTGGAAATTTGTTGAGGGTCCGTTTCGAAAAGGATTGGTTCTAAATAGACGTGCCCGGGTCTTTGCCGCCGCGGGCGCCGCCTTGGCCGCATTGCTTGCGGCGGGCTTGACGGCCCAACTAGAAATTGTTCGGACTAGGATGCCGGAGGCGGCTCAGCGGTATTTTGATGGGCGGTACGACGAAGCCCCTGAGCGGCTACTCGACCTGCAACAGGTTCGCAACGAGAACTTTATTGAATTGGGATTAGGCGACAAGAGCCGCAAGGTGGATTTCTTTGTCTGGGGTGACAGCCATGCGACGGCAGTGCTGCCAATTGTCAATATTCTATGCAAGGAGTATGCGCTTCGCGGGGTGGCCGCAACACGCGGCTCGACAGCTCCTTTGATCGGTTATACAAGCTTTTGGAGGCGCCGTTTGTTGGAGAGCATCCCCTACAACGACGCGGTGGTTGCGTTCATCACCAAAAACCATGTGCACGACGTACTCCTTGTCGCTAAATGGAGGTGGTATATTGACATTGATGGATCCGAACGAATTCACAGTGCCTTGCTTGCCACAACGAATGCGCTTAAGAGATCCGGCGCCAGGATTTGGATATTGAAAATGGTTCCGGATTACGAGGTGGATGTGCCCAAGGCGCTGGCCGCATCTGTTTGGTTCGGCAGCGAAACTCCAAGTGGACGATCTTTGACCAAATGGCGCAAGTTTTGTCCAACTGAGGAGACGTGTTACGAGGGGCTTGATTTAGCTGGGATTACGGTGCTTGATCCGGCGCAGCTATTTGTCGGGCCCGCGAACACTTGCCGGACGGCGGATTGCGGCAGATCCCTTTATTCCGACAGTCATCACCTGACGGCACAAGGAGCGTTGCTATTGCGCCCACTTTTTGAACCCATCTTTGCGAGCCTGCGCAAAGCACGAGAGTTGCAGTAAGGTGGGTGTTTTGTGGGATAATTCCTGTGGTCCTTGGTAGATGGTAAAGCACAGAAGATTTACTCAGCGACATGAACCCTACGCACTCCCAGCACGGCTTTCTAACTTGCGGATGCGGCGCACGGCAAGTATGAATGGTGCCAGGATGCGGAAATGATATGGAGGCGGCGAAGGGTGGAAACCACCGATTTACCTGCCGGGAGTAACCAGACTGTCCTGGCCTTGATCTTGGCGCGCGGCGGATCAAAAAGCATTCCCGGCAAGAACATCGCGCTCGTGGCCGGCAAGCCGCTCTTGGCGTGGTCAATTGAAGCGGCCAGGAAAGCAAGCCGCGTTGCACGGGTCGTCATCTCAACCGACTCCCTGGAAATACGCGAGATTGCGGTCCGCTATGGAGCGGAAGCGCCGTTTCTGCGGCCGGCGGAGTTGGCGCGTGACGAGACGCCGAGCATGGCGGCGGTGCTGCACGCGGTGCGCTGGCTGGAGCAGCACGAGACGTATCGCGCGGATTATATCTTGTTGTTGCAACCCACTTCGCCGTTGCGCCGTAAAGAAGATATAGAAGGAATTATCAACTTGGTTGTCTCGCACGGCGCGCCCGCGGCGCTCAGTGTTTTCCCGGCCTCCCAGCACCCCTTCTGGATGAAGAAAATCAACTCCGCGGGTGAAATGGAAAGTTTCTTGAAACTGGATCGCGAATATGAACGGCGCCAGGATTTGCCGCCCGCCTACGTCCTCAATGGCGCCCTGTACCTTGTCCATAGGGAGATACTGCTATCACAGGAGACTTTCACCCCCAAAGGCACCTTGGCGTACGTCATGTCCGGCGAACATTCGCTGGATGTGGATTCGCCGTGGGACCTGCATTTGGTTGACCTGATTCTCAAAGACAGGATAACGCATGAGGACCTTTGAAATAGGCGGCCTCCGGATCGGGTCTGGCCAACGCTGCTTCGTTGGTTTCCGTCAAACTTGAACGGAGACTTTTCCAACATGCAGATGAGAAACCTAAGTGCGGATAGCTTTTTTCCATAATCTTCCATCAGGCGGCGCCAAACGCACAGCGCACGAATGCGATCGGCAATCCGTTTCCCGCGTCATCGCGGCCATGCGGGAATTGACCAAGCCGCGGCAAGAGGAGCCTAAATAGGGAAGAACATGTCAGTCATTCCAGTTGCAACTCCTGATCTCTCCGGCAACGAAGAGAGGTATATTGGCAGTGGGAGGCGGCAATGCTATCTCTAGTCGTCGCAGGTGAAACCATCGAGCCGCATTGTGGTCTGGGCAACTATCTTGAATGCCTTGCAGCAGCACTGAAGGACACACGTCCCAAGGAGGTCGGAGCACTGATAGTCCGCAAGACATCGGTGAAAAGGCATTCCGTGTTGCGACAAATGCTGAAATCCGTCCTCTCTATGCGGGCCTGCCGCTCCCTGAGCTGCTTCCGAAGGTCCTTGTTGGCCACCCGGTGGGCGGCGGAATGGGCTCTTCTTCCCGCAGACGCTGTCTGCCTCTTGCCTTTTATTGCGTTTGCTGACGACGGAGAGCTAGACCGGTATTACGAACTTCTGTGTAATCGTCCTTTGGTATTGGTGATACATGACCTTCATCCTTTTTATTACCCCGAACACTTTACATTTTGTCCCAGCGCACCGGAACGACTGCGGACCAGGTTGCAACTGCTAATACCTCGTGCTCAGCAGATTGTCACACACAACCAGTTTACCAAAAACGATATATGCAATCGCTTTCCTGCAGCGAATGGAAAGTGCCGCGTAGCTTTGCTTCCCGCCCTCTTTGATCCGGGCAAGCTCGATGCACAAGGGGGGCGGCTAGACGACATGACGCAGTTGGGTATCAGGCCACCTTACGCATTGTGGGCGAGCAGCGGCACATTGGTCCATAAGAACCATGATCGCCTCATTGCATCATGGAGACAACTGCTGAACGAAAGCTACGACATTCAGTTGGTATGCACCGGTACTAAAGAGCCGCGTTGGGACGAAATCCGTAAGTCCATTGTTGCCACAGGGCTTCAGAATCGGGTGCTATTTACCGGTGTTGTCACCAATAGGGACCTCATGGCGGATATTGTGCGAGGCGCAACTCTGGCCGTTTGCCCTACGCTGTATGAGGGCGGTGGATCGGGTCCCGCAGCCGAGAGCGTACTTGCCGAAGTCCCCGTATGCTGCTCACGGATACCCCAGACGGAAGAGCAGTTTGCAGGCCTTGATGGGGTGAATTGGTTTGACCCTTATAGCGTATGTGATATAACCCGTTGCGTTCGGGAAGTCCTTGACGACTATCCCAAGGCCAAGTCTAGAGCGGTGAGCGCCGCGCGAGAATACCGGCATCTGCGCTCATGGCCATCTGTGGCAAGAGTCTACTGGGATGCGGTTTTGGCATCAATGCCGACATAGGCTTTGAGGGAAGAACATGTCAGTCATTCCAGTTGCAGCTCCTGATCTCTCCGGCAACGAAGAGAAGTATGTGGTCGAGGCGATTCGCAGCAGTTGGGTTTCCTCAACAGGCGCTTTTGTGCAGAGATTCGAAAAAGAATTCGCCGCCGCTTGCGGAACCAAATCTGCCATCGGCTGTTGCAACGGGACGGTGGCGTTGCATCTGGCGATGCTGGCGCTCGATGTCCGGCCAGGTGACGAAGTTCTAGTTCCGTCACTCACTTACATCGCCACGGCCAATGCGGTGCGCTATGTTGGCGCGGAACCAGTGTTTGTTGACCTGGACCCGGATACTTGGTGCATTGATCCAAGCAAGTTGGAAGCCAGCATCACCCGCCGCACCCGCGGCATTATTCCGGTGCACATATATGGGCACCCCGCCGATATGGATGCCATTAACCACATCGCGGCGGTTCATGGGCTGTGGGTCGTGGAGGACGCTGCGGAGGCCCATTTTGCAAAGTATAAAGGGCGGCCAGTCGGCAGCTTGGCGCCCATGGCAACCTTTTCTTTTTACGGAAACAAGATTGTCACTTGCGGCGAGGGCGGGGCGATTACTTTGGACGACCAGCATCTGGAACTGCGCACTCGTACGCTACGCGGGCAGGGCATGGATCCGCTACGCCGCTATTACTTTCCCGTGACCGGCTACAACTTCCGCATCACCAACGTTGCCTGTGCCATGTTGTGCGCCCAACTGGAGCGGGCCAGGCAAATCCTTGAGCGGCGGCATGCGATTTTCGCCGCCTATCGGGAGCAGCTCCAAGGCATCCCGGGAATCGGTTTCCAGCCGGCTGCCTCGTGGGCTGAACCCGTGCCGTGGCTGTATTGCATCACGGTGGACCCCAAGGAGTATGGTTGCACGCGCGATGAACTCATGGCAAGACTGGCCGAAAACGGCGTGGACACTCGTCCATTCTTTATCGCCCTGCATCACTTGCCGCCCTTCCGTGAAGAGTCGCGGAGGCGCGGCGCAAATCTGTCAGCCACGGAACGCTTGAGCGTGTCGGGCATGAATCTGCCGACGTTCAATACCTTGGGGGACAATGACATTCAGAGGATCTGTGAGGTTATTCGCAAATCCAGAGGATGAGGTTTGGGTTATAGACAATTCCCGAGGCCGAAAATGACAATTGCACGAATCAATGAAGGTGATCTGCCGCTATTGCGTGAATTTATAGCCAGTGCGGGAAACTCGCTCCAAACCTTTCGTTATTTTGCGAAGCGGGATTTTGCCGTGATCAAAAATCATGTCGTGACTCTGATCGGGACTACCAATGGCCGGCCTGTGGCATACGGGCATCTCGACCGCGATGGCAACGATGTCTGGCTGGGGATCTGCATTGGGGAGGCCGCGCGAGGGCAAGGACTGGGTAAGATCATGATGGCCAGACTGCTTGACATTGCGCTCGACTGCAATATATCTGAGCTTCGACTTTCAGTGGACGAGAACAATGTCTCGGCGCGAGCGCTCTACGAGAAGTTCGGCTTCGCGCTTGAAAGCATTAACGATACGCATGCTTTTTACCGCTGGAAAGAAGGAGAAGTGATGGGAAGACAGCCTTCATGAAAAGGAACCTAAATGCGGATAGCTTTGCAAATAATCTACCCTCAGGCCGCGCCAAACGCACACCTCACGAATGGGTCAAGCGACTTTGTAAACCGCACTCGTTTGACCTCTACATCTGTGATCCCGAAGCCGAAACAGTTGTGGATCTGTGGCCATTCGTCAAGCGGACGGCCTTGATCGGCAAGGGTACACGCCGGGAAGGACGCTGGTTGGAAGGCTTGCGGTCATTGTCGGCGGTGAAGAACGCTTCAGAGGAAATTGCCGCTTGACAGCGCGGCAATGGTACGAGTGAATGAACTGTTCGAATTCCTCCTTGCGACAGCCTTGTGCCAGCTCGTTTTCCTTGTTAAGTGGAACGAGATGGGGTTTCTTGTTGTTTTTGTTTGCCGCCCTAGCGGTGAACTTCGCAACCGGTTTGCCCTCAGACAACTGCGCCGCAAATTACGTTCTCCTGCTGACGGGCATTCCTGCCTCCACCACGACGCCGAATAGCGCTGAGGCGTATTATGTTATTTTTGTGATCGCGCTTGCGTGCTGCCTGCCGGGGTGCGTTGTTTGCGGCCGCTATCCGCGTCCGGCCAACTTTCGACAACTGGCCTGCGATCTGGCCGCGCTCGTTTTCCTCATTGTCTGGGTCTACGGTTTACTGCTCGGGTGGGTGCTGGGTAATTCCCTCAGCTTTGTAATCAGGAACTTCGCCGGGATGCTCTTCTATATTGCCTATTTTATTCTTGTGTGTCTGCGGGCACCTCCAGAAAAGGTCTAAAAGTGACGTACTGGGCCGCGTTGTACGTCATGTTATTGACAATTGTGTTATCTATAGCCGCCGAATTACTGAACATCGATATTGATTCACCCGCGTGGGCGTTTTTCTCGGGGCCTGTTAGGGCCGGCGAAGCAAGCGGCCATCGGCGCATCTTCTGTGCGAATCAGTTGGTTTTGTTTGTGGTGGCTAGTATTGCCTTATACCGGCTGACAAGCTTATATTTCCGCCGTTTGTTGAAGAGCCTGCTGCTGGCAGCAATAGCTTTATATGCGCTCTTTGTGCCTGCCTCTCGCGGTTACATTCTGGGGTTGATTGCCATCATTGCGGTATTGCTGATGGCCGCGGCCGCTCCTTTGATGCGTTTGCGTGTTTCCAAGCGTTTCCTGGCGTTGCTGCTGTTTATCGCTCTGGGCGCTGGGGTCGTCATCGCGACCGGTTATGATGACATCGTGCTGTTGATTTTTTCCCAAGAAGAAGGTGGAAACGCCATTCGACTTGAGCAATCATCCGTTCTTTTGGACGACTGCACCCTGTTCGGAAGAGGGCTCGGGGCCGTCATCAGTTCCGGATATACGCGGGTCAGCGGACTCGACTATGCGTTTGAAGTCGTCTACGTCAATATCTTCCATAAATTTGGCATCTTTGCTGTATTACTGATCGCCTGTTACCTCTATACGTTCTACGCAGCGGGCAAGGCCCTGGTCCGCAAGACAATTCCTGCCGAGCATGCCTGCTGCGCCTTAGGCGCGATGGGCTATACGCTGGTAGCGTTTGGAAATCCTGTTCTGTTTGCGCCTAGCGGGGTCCTTCTTCACTGCGTCGCCTTGTATCTTCTCAGACAGCCTTCCTCACGGGTTGCTCAACTGGACAATCCGGCCGTTGGACGAGTTGCTTGGGAGGCGAGGGGCGTATGAAAAAGTCTGTCTGCATGGCGACGTATAACGGCGCGCGCTTCATTCGCCAGCAACTGGAGTCAATCCTGCCGCAATTGGAATCCGGCGACGAAGTGGTCATCAACGATGACTGTTCGACCGACCCAACCTGCCAGGTGATTGCGGCTTGCAGTGACGCGCGCATTCGCTTAGAGACCAATCCCCGCAACCTCGGCCCGATTCGGAATTTCGAAAAAGTCATCGCCCGCGCTACGGGCGAACTGATTTTTCTCAGCGATCAGGACGACATCTGGCTTGAGAACAAAGTCAGCGCCACCTGCGCAGTCTTCGCGCAATACCCGGATGTTACACTGGTCTTCAGTAATGCGGAACTGGTGAATGCCGAAGGCCAGCCGTTGGGGAGACTCCTCTGGCAAGGTGCGCTCTCGGCAGGCGTGATGAGGAATCTGGTCAAGAACCGCTTTCTGGGCTGTACTTTGGCGTTCAGAGAGGGATTGCGGGAATGCGCCCTGCCTTTTCCTGACGACCTCCCGATGCATGATATGTGGCTGGGCCTTGTCAATGCTCTTTATGGGCGTGGGTACTACATCGCTGCACCGTTGATCCAGTATCGCGTTCATAGTGCCAGTGCCACGTTCCACCGCAGGGCACCAAGTGGCCGCAGCACCGCGAGCTTATGGCAAAAGACAAAGTGGCGTTTAGCGCTCATGAAGAACCTGGGATTTCGGCAGCACAAGATCCGATCGGCGTCGCGCACCCGCATGCGATTGGCGGACCGGCCTCCACCAACGAAGGCGACCTCGCCGTAATATGCGTGTTCTTATTGCCAGTTGTGTTTTTCCGCCTGAGCTGGCCACGTCCGCTGTGAGCGCCCTTTTCGGGGGCGTTTGGTTGTGGCCTTTCGGCCGCGCGAGGAGCAGATGGCGGCGCAGCGCATTGTTTTTCTGAACCAGGCTGGTGGCCCGCTGTTTCGCGAATTCGTCCGCGTCGCCGGGGCGGCTCTCGGTCCGGCGCGCTACTACACGGCCGATGCCACCCCGGTGGGGGAAGGGGTGGAAGTAGTACGCGCACCACGTTATCGGCGGGACAGCGGCAGCGCGCGCCTATTGAGCTGGTCGTGCTATATGGCGGTAGTCGCCGCAAAAATTCTGTTGCGGCCACGGCGGCCGCTGCTGTTCATCGTCACCAACCCACCACTCGCTCCGCTGATCGGTTATCTGGCACGGAAAGTAAGGGGACAGCGCTACGTGCTGTTGTTCTACGATATGTATCCGGAAGCACTGGAGAGCTTCGCCGGTCTTTCGTCCCGCTCGAAGCTGGCGCGTCTCTGGCGCCACTGCAACCGTCTGGCCATACGCAATGCGGAGGCCGTGATCACGATCTCGCCGGATATGGCGAGGACGTTAAGCCAGTACGAGCTAACCGGACCGGGCGTCCCATCCAAGGTTCATATTGTGCCCACATGGGTGGACACCGCACAGATCCGGCCGCGCGCCAAACGGGAGAATTGGTTTGCCCAACAACACGGCCAAGTGGACAAACTGACGGTCCTCTATGGCGGCAACCTGGGCGCCGTCCATGACCTCTCCATGCTTCCGGACGTCGCCGCGCGGCTGCAGGACGATCCCCTGTTCCATTTCATGGTGATAGCCGAACCAGTGGCGCGCAAGGCTTTGGAGGAACGCTGTGCCCAGCTCAAACTGCGGAATGTTTCTTTCCTGCCGCTCCAGGACGAAGCCGCTCTGCCATTTTCGCTCACCACTGCGGACATTGGCTTGGTGGCCTTGGCAGAGGGGGGCGAAGGCGTTTCGATGCCCAGCAAGACGTACTACCTGATGGCGGCCGGATGTGCCTTGCTCGGATTCAGCTCGCTTCACAGCGATCTCGCAACGTTGTTGCGCCAGCATGACTGCGGCATCAATGTCGCGCCCCACGATGTCAACGGCGCCGTGCAGGTGCTGCGCCAGTGGCGGGCAGATCCCTCCGGGTTGGCCCAGTGCCGCGCGCGGGCGCGCGCAGCGGCAGAACAATACTTCAGCCGCGACGTCTGTGTTCCGCGGATGCTGGCTGTAGTGCAAGCACTCTTGCACGGAGCATCCGGCGACGGACCGGTTAAGGAAGGCATGCGGGTGTGAGGCTGCAACGGGCAATCAAACTGCTGCTGGATGTGAGTTCGGCGCTGCTGCTGTTGCTGCTCTTGTCGCCCCTGCTGGCAGTTGTGGCGTTGCTCATTCGCCTGAAGATGGGCGCGCCGTCGCTGTTCCGCCAGCAGCGCCCGGGCCTGCATGAGCGGTCCTTCACACTGTACAAGTTTCGCACGATGCTGGACCGCAGCGGCCCGGACGGCGAACCGTTGCCTGACGCCGAGCGCTTAACGCCGCTGGGGCAGACGCTGCGCCGCTTCAGTATGGACGAACTACCGCAGTTGTGGAATGTGCTGTGTGGGGACATGAGTCTTGTGGGCCCGCGGCCGTTGCTGATGGAATATCTGCCTTACTACAGCACCGAGCAACAACGCCGGCACATCGTGCGGCCTGGTATCACGGGCTGGGCACAGATAAACGGGCGCAATGCCATCACCTGGGAAGAGAGACTCGCGCTGGATGTCTGGTATGTCGAGCATTGGTCCTTGTGGCTGGATTTGAAAATCCTATGCTTGACCTTTGGCAAGGTGTTAGAGCGAAAGGGTATTTCGGCCAGCCAACATGCCACGATGCCGAAATTCCGGGGCACAACAAGGGGGCCGCAGTGAGTGCTTGCGAGGTCTTGGTTCTAGGCGCCGGCGGACACGGCAAAGTCGTCGTCAGCACCGCGCAGGCTGCCGGCTTCGTTGTCAGGGCCGTCTTGGATGACGTGGCTGCCAAGTGGGGCCAGACGCTGCTGGGCTGCCCTATTGCAGGGCCCCTCGACAAAGCCAGGGATTGGCCCGCTTGCGCGGCTGTAATCGCGGTAGGCGACAATCGGCTCCGCCAGGGCGTTTCCCGCAGGTTGAATCTGGAATGGCTTACACTGGTGCATCCTCGGGCCTATGTGGATGCGAACGCCCGGTTGGGGCCCGGCTCAGTCGTGCTGGCCGGTGCGATGGTGCAGGCCGGCGCGTGCCTTGGATCCCACGTGATTGTCAATACAAGTGCCAGCATTGATCACGACTGTGTGATTGGTGATTCTGTCCATGTGGCGCCGGGTGCGCATTTGGCAGGCGAAGTAGAAGTGGGAGCAGGCGTACTGCTTGGCCTCGGCTCGCAGGTATTGCCTGGCCGCAAGATCGGGGCCTGGAGCATTGTCGGGGCTGGCGCGACAGTCACGCGGGATGTGCCTCCAGGCGTGGTTGTCGCAGGTGTGCCGGCCAGAATCATGCGCAAATTTGACGCTCAAAGCGCATCGGACAGGGGGACTAACGCAGAACATGGCAGCCAATCGTAAACGCATTTTTCTTTCTCCGCCGCACATGGGGTCACGCGAACGCGAATTGCTGCTGGACGCGTTCGATTCGAATTGGATTGCGCCGCTGGGCCCGCACGTGGACGCATTTGAAAGGGAGCTTGCGGCTTGGGCCGGGATGCCCTATGCGGCCGCGCTCTCTTCTGGTACGGCAGCACTGCACCTGGCCTTGAAGCTGCTGGGAGCCGGCCCTGGCGACGAGGTTCTGGTCTCGACGTTCACCTTCGCCGCCACGGCCAACGCGGTGACCTATTGCGGCGCCACCCCCGTCTTCATAGACAGCAATCCTGAAACGTGGAATATGGACTCGCGCCTGCTGGAAGAGGAATTGCGGGCCTGCGCCGGGCGGGGCAAGCTGCCCAAGGCCGTGCTGGTCGTGGACCTCTACGGACAGTGCGCCGATTACGAACCGATATGCAAAGTCTGCGCGCAGTACGCTGTGCCTGTTGTGGAGGATGCCGCTGAGGCACTGGGCGCCACTTACCAGGGCCGGCCCGCAGGCGCTTTCGGAACCTTGTCGGTTTTCTCGTTCAACGGCAATAAGATCATCACTTGTGGCGGCGGCGGCATGCTGGTTTCCAAGCGCGAGGACTGGATAAAGAAAGCGCGTTTCTGGGCCACCCAGGCGCGCGACCCCGCCCCGCACTATCAACACACCGAGATTGGCTACAACTATCGCCTCAGCAACCTGCTGGCGGCGCTGGGCCGCGGGCAGTTGCTGGTCCTGGAGGAGCGCGTCAAGCAACGGCGCGCCAACAACACCTTTTATCGCCTGGCCCTGAAGGACCTCCCTGGTGTGGCGTTCATGCCCGAGGCGCCTGGCGGCCGGGCGAATTGCTGGCTGACTTGCATTACTATTGACCCGCAAGCCTTTGGCGCGACGCGCGAGCAATTGCGCCTGCACCTGGAGACGTTCAACGTCGAATCGCGCCCGGTCTGGAAGCCGATGCACCTCCAACCGGTTTTTGCCCACTGCCGCAGGCGCGGCGGTGCGGTCGCGGACCATATCTTTGAGCACGGCTTATGTTTGCCGAGCGGCTCGAATCTTACGGACGAGGACCGCGCCCTGATCCGCGATCAGATCTGGGATTTCCAGCGAGGGCGTTCGCGAATCTCAAAACCATGATTCATTACCGGCATGAGCGGCGGCTGCTGGCGCTGCTCACAGCCTTCTTCTTTGCTTCGTGGTTGCTGCCCTGCATCACGGACGTAAACCACCCGCCAGGCACGCGCCTTGTGCGGATCGCCGCAGCAGTGGCCGCGCTCGGTGTTCTATGGCTGGAAGCAGCCCGGCCCTGGTGCGGGTTCTACCTCTTTCTGGTCCTCTGGCCCCATGCCCTGATCATACGGGAACTCCTTTGCCGGCAGTCGGAATTATGGCTTCAGATGCCCATCTTCTGGTCAGGGCCGCTG
>JBEKKG010000013.1:0-22993 GCA_050010835.1 Planctomycetota bacterium | reverse complement strand
GTCGGCGCCCGCAACCATGCCTAAGAGGTTGTGCTGAAGTTTGCTTTCCAGTTGGTTGCGGCGTCTGTCCGTGGTGATCGGGGCCTCGGCAATGAACCGCTCCACGATGACGGAGTAGGGCAACTTCCAGCCAGAATTGTCAGGCAGGCCCGTTGCGCGCGCGTTCAGGTTGTCGAGGAAAATCTTCCAGGCGTCTTCGGCCATGCGGCGGTCACTGAACCATTCCGTATGCTGCTTGCGCTCCCCGCTGATCGGGTCGGTGTAGCGCCCGCGGTATCCTTTGCGGTTCGTCTTCTTGCTGATGACGGCGTGCAGTTTCATTTTGTGCGCTCCTGTCGCCTGGGTAACAGCAACCATGAACCAAGGCTTAGCCCTGCCTTCTTCGCGGCCTTCCGCCAGTCCCGCAACTCATTCGCGGTGATTCTCGTTACTACAAGAATCCGGCGGGCGTTTCTTCCAAGTGAGGGACGGCCTGCGCTGCCCTTGCGCTTTCCCATGACTCGAAATGTTATACACAAAACGTCCATTGTCAAGCCCCTATTCTGGTTTTTTGTTCAAGAATCTGGCGCGCAACGTAGGCGTCAAGGTCACTGACCAAAATGCGCCACTGGCCGAGCAACTTGAAGGCGCGCAACTCGCCGCGGTCAACAAGGCGTTCGATTGTGCGCCATGATACGCCAAGCATCCGGCCGGCGTCCTGACGGCTGACGGCCCTTTGGCCGCTGCCCAGCATCGGGACCACGTTGGCAAGTGCGCGCTTGGGCGGCGGGCTATGGGTTGCGGCGGTGGGTTCTTGGGTGTCCGGGTTTTTCTGTCCGGGCGGGACTGCCTGGGCTTGTGCGGGTGGGGGTTCAACTGTGTTCGTTTCGTTCATGTCATTTCCTTTCTTGACCACTTGCGCGAAAAGCGCGGTAAGCGCGGTAAGCCACCCCTTTTCGCGCTTTTCGCGCTTATCGCGCAGCCTCCTTGCCCCAAAACCAACGTTCCACCGGCCGGCCCCTCGTCGCTTCATACGTCGGGTGCGCTCGACCATTCCTTGCCAGCACGCCCAAAGCGCGCGCGATCTCAGCAGCGGACCTGTGCCGCCCAAACAAATCGCGGATTTCGTTACGGGTCATGCCCTGCCGTTCCCGCTGCAACGCTTCTGCGATTTCATCGGCCGTATCGTCCCCCAGGCTGTCGCCAAAGATGAAGTCGGCGGAATCCTCGCAGTATCGCCACACTGCCAGCGCCCCGCGTAAGTGTTCAACTCGAATCGTTGTGGAGTGGTCAAGCAGCGCGTACAACATCGCCAGCCGCATCACCTGAGCTTCACCCCTTCCGCACACGGCGGCGGCGAGTCCGTCGCGTTCGGCTGTCAATTCTTGATAGACTTCATGCCACAGTTTGGTGGCTTCATCGTCGCGGCAGATCGGCGGCATGACTGCCTTGGCGAACTCCACGGCCTTGCTCAGTTCACGGCGTAGCGCCGCCACCTCAACATCTGGCACACTCCCGCCATCCGGTAAGAGTTTTGAGCGTTTCACCGCAACCCATAGGAAACGATTACCGAAGCCGTTTGCGCATTCGGTGCTCGTAAGATACCGCGTTAAGTCCTGCCTCGTGACGTGCCCGATGATGCTGATGTGGGCGCCCGTGGCCGTCAGCGGGGAATTGCGCGTCAGTGTCCGCAGACTGCCTCGCTCCCAAGCCTGACGCAGCACGGGAGACAACGTGTTGCCGTTGCGCTCCCCTTGCTTGAGAACCTGGGTGAATTCGCTTTCCATGCAGAGCAGCCGCTTGTCGGTCACGCCCGGATCGAGGACTTCCTGTTTGCCTTGTTTTGTCACATAGATTGGGTCTCGGACGTGGTAGATCAGCCCTTCGGCGCTCGACAACCCGCCCGTGACACACTTCTCCACCCATTCCGCCATCTCTGAAAACAGGCGGTGCGCTTCATCCCATGCCGTGCCCTTGCGGCCTCGGCCCGATTTGCCAACGAGCACCGCGAAGAGGTTGCCGAAATGCCGCGTCGCGCCCACCGTAAAGTATGCTGTGCGGCCGATAGCGTTCCCAAAGGCCACAAGAAATTGAACGAGCACCGCAACAGGGTCAGCCTCGGTGTGGGGATCAATCGCCCGCACCACTTGGCCCGCTAGGCCGTGCAGCGCAGCCTCATCCAGCGGCGCCGGCCAACAGCCATCGTCACCAAGAACGCTGACAGGCGCTTCCTGTGTCAAGTCGGGCCGTGATACAGGACGACCGCGTGGCTCCGTCCGCTTGGTTCCGGCGGTCCCCTTCCTTTGGCATCCGTTCCAGGCGCTCCTGACCGTGGCGCGTGCCTCGCTTTCTAGAATGGGCGGTGTGCATGATAGCGCCCACGAAAGACACAGTTCTCTATGTTGGCCTTCGTCCAGGTTGAAGCGTTCAAGCAGCCGATAGGCCAAGCCGTTGAGGCACGTGTTGCGCTCCCCTTCGGTCGCTTCCGGTACGGCCGCGACATACTTTCTGGCACGGTCGTAGTCGCCATTACCATTGGTGGGTACAGGTGCCGGCTGGCGCTGCGAGGTCCCAGGCGACGGTATGGCGTCGAGACATTCCTGTAAATAGGCTGGGAGTACGACCGTCTGCTCATTCATGTAAAGCCTCGATCAATTCAAAACCGTGGGGTTGGGGATCACGTGACCAGAGCCAGAAGGCTTGGCGTCCAAGTGATGACCGATCTGCCTTGAGACCTAACTTGTCTGCGAACATCTTGGCGATAACTGGGCCTTGGGATGCCGGCAGCCGGGGTGCCTCAGGCAAGAGGTGCCGCACGTGACAGCCGATGCCGGATTTTGACAACCTGATTTCCGCGTGGCCGTGAAGAGCGTCGCGTAGTCGCCGCGCATCGCCTATGGCTTCCTGAAGGCTGCAATAGTGGGCGTGGCCGTGCGCAACGTCCAAGTCCCAACCCACCCAAGAGAGGTATCCCGTGCTGCTCGCGCCGGTACAGCCCAACAATTCCACGTCGGTCGGGCAAGGGTCTAACGAGTTCTTCGTTGACCAAGAAGAGAGAAGGACGCCTTGACGGTTACGGTGACGGTTGGGGCTATCAGCAGGCACTTTAACTATGATCTCGCCGAACCGAAACCACATTGGAGTCCAAGTGTGTTCCTCGCAAATGCGAAAGATCGCGGCTTCCAGGGTCATTTGGCGCCCCCCTCTGCCGCGGCTGGAGCGGCGGTTGAAGAGCATGGCATGAAGGCCCTGTCAGGCCGGGCGGCGGGGGCACAAGCGTTGCGAACGTCGGCGCTGTCCACGCCGAGCAACTTGGCGACGGCCAACACGTCTGGGGCGCGCCACAAGCGCCTTCCACTGACGATTGGCGGATGGACAAGACCGCGGCGTACAGCGTCGTGGAGTCTGGATTCCTTGCAGTGCAGGATCAAGACAACTTGACCGGTCAGTAGTGGGAACTGCACTATCATTGTCGCTTCCTCCTTTCGCTATAAGGAGGAAGCGTGAAGTCCGGGTTCACAATGTGAAGTCTGACTGCACAAATCGGTTTAGAGTTCCCAAGATGGGACGGGCTTGGGCTTGTAGGAGCACTCATTTCCTGTTTGGATACAGGCATCCAGATGCTCCCATAACGGCTTGTGTCGGTCCTTGATCTTCCCAAGTGCACGCTGGATTGCCTTCTGTACGACCGTGCGCTTCTTCCCCGAAGACAACCGGCGCGCCTTGCCGTGGATGCCGCGGCTCTTCCTGAGTGCTTCCAATAGTCCTTGGAGTTTCTGGCGTTTCTCAAGGAGTGTTTCCGAAGGCCCCAGCCCTTCAGTTTCCTCAATCTCTGTGTGAAGGTCTTTGATGTCCTTCTTCAGCGCCTCTTCCTCTGGCTTATCCATGATCGGCTCGGCGACAGCGCCGCTTCTTGACAAGCCCGCGTCTAGGGCCTCGCCGGCCGCAACTGGCTTTCTGCTGCCTGCGTTTGTAGATGCCGCATATAGGTCATCCGCCGACACGTCCACGCCGGGCTTGCTGAGCAAGTGGTGAATGAACTGCAAGCCCAGAAGGTCTTGGAGGGTGAAGTCATCCCCCCCTGGAAAGCCGATGTGCCAGACGTTGTGCTGGTCCCGGTAGAAGCAGTGCTTCTCTTTCGTGTTCTCTTCATCATTGGTGCTGTCCTGCGCGTGCGCAGCCGGTGTCGGCGGCGCCGGCGCGGGACTAATGCAAGCCTGTTCTTCATACATACGTTCTACTTCTTCGCGCAATACCCCTTGCGGCAGAGTCAATTTCTCAGCGAGCACTTCGTCACAGCAACGCATCTTCTCTGCGGAGAAATGGTGGCAAGTGCTGATCGCCTTCTCAATTGTCATCGTCTTCTCTGGGCTTAGTAATGGCATTTCCCTTTCTATCTTGTCGAGAAGTCGGTCTACCTGTTCAACAGCTTGATCCACCGAACCACTACCCACACGCTGTTTGAGTTGTGGTGCGCCAAATTCATCTAGAAGAAACATCAGCCTGTCCTCCACGTTATGAAGAAAGTACAAGTATTTGTTATTCTCAAGCCAGTTCCACCAGCGTTGGTTCGCTTTGAGTCCGTCGCAATGGCGCCGGAGTTCACTCAGCCGCTCTTGAAGCGGACGGGGGATATCTTTACCTTCAGCCAGCGCCCAATAGTAAAATGCCTCTGGATTGCTGCCTCTAAGACGCTGCAAAACGCCGTCAGAAAGCTCCACGGACCCCAGGTGTGCAGCCTGTCGAGAATCGTATGGGAATACAGACATCAACCTTTGAGGTGGCCCATCCCGTAATGCCGCCGCCAGGAACGCGGCCTTGGCTGCCGCCACCTTCGCGTCGTCTTTCGTGAATGCGCCGCCGATCAAGTGGCTGACCACCAAGCGGCGGCCCTTCTCCAACAACGGCTGATGAGCGTGTGGGACAGCGCCTTTGAGTCCGTCGTGGCAAAGCCGTCGCGCTGTCTCCAAGGTGTCGCCCAGCGCCTCTCCAGGCTTGAAGAGGCCCTCCCGATACCGGTTCTCCAGGCGGAAGACCGCCTCATAAGCCTGCGCAACTGCGGGAAAATCCTTGGCGGCATCAAACAACGCGCCCACGTCAAACAATTGCTTTATCACCTGCATCTCTCGACCATCTTTGCACGGCACCCCGACCGTGTTGGGCGCAAAGGCAGTCAGTTTGTCGCCCAGCAGACCCTCAATAGTCGGCACTTCCACACGCACTTCCTCTTCAATCTCGAAGAACGGCGACTGGACAGACACTTTGTCGCAATGCCGGTAGTGCGCGCAAAGGCGGCGCACAACTTGTGGCCAGACCGCAACGTGATCCTGGTCGTCGGCGCGCCAGCACATGAGTTCCCATACTGGCTTGAGGAAGACAAGATACCAGATGCCCTCAGACGGTTCTGCCAGGTCCTTACGCTTCATGTTCTCCATTGCTTCTCCTTGGCCGCTTCCCACTTGAACGCGGGGATACAGCCTGTCGGTGTAGTCCAGCGGCAGGGCGCTCTACTCTTACCAGGGCAGTTTATGCTTCTTTGCCATAGTGGCGAGCCGTTTGGCCAAGAGAGCAATCTCGTGCTTGCGCCCCGGACTATGCGCCATAAAACGCAGTATCGCTTTGCTGCTCCATAATTCTGGGATTGCAATGGTTCCGAGCGAGGCCCGGTTCCTGACCCAGGTTTCGATGCGGCGTTTCGTCAGCTTGCCCAGCCCCATTTGCCACGCGAATCTGTCGGCCTTTGCAAGTTTCTGGACAATCCCACGTTCCCAGCCAATCTGAAACAGCAAGCGCCGGTCAAAGTCAGTATAAGCCAGCAGGTCCAGAACCATCCTCAAATCGTCATGTGTGCCACTGATCACATACCCCACAATCAGCGGCTCCACCGGCCATAGTCCGGCGCGCATCATGCGCCGCGTGCGCCTTGGACGCGCCACGTTGCCCGCGTTAAACACGTCCACCTGTATTGCTCCGTCATAAAAGAACGTGGCAAACACTGCGCTCGCGTCATCCGTAACTTCCCAACTCCCGAAGTGGAAATCGGGTTCGCCGGCCAGACGTTTGAAGAACTCATCTGCCGCCGCCACGGGAGCGTAAAGCAGGATGTCTATGCCTGGATAATCCTCTGGTGGCTTGCCGGTGTGGAGGTATGTGGCCAGCCCTCCAACAAGGGCGTATTTCACACTAAGTTTGCGCGCCACCCTCTCCACTGCCTTGAGAATCCGCTGAGTGCGCGGGTCTTTTGCCAGACGCTCGTATTCGCCGTAATGAAAAGCGGTCTTCATCCCGGTCTCCTTGGGTTGGGTGAAAACGAATGCACATCCGGGGTGAAGTAGAAGAACCTGACAACCCGGAAATGGGCCTTTAGTGTGGCGAGCAGTTCGGGGGGTGGCCGCTTGGCGTTCTCCATGCCGTATGGTGGCGCAATCGAGCAGAAACCGGTCAGCGTCTCGTACCGCCCGCGCCAGTATTCATCAAACAGAGCACCCCACACCTTTGAATGAGTCCGGGGATCGTCACCACCACCCCGCTCTATGTGCTCAAGGGTATGGCTCTGTGGCCACCTCATGGCCCAAAGTATGGCATGGGGGGTGTTGTGGCCGATGTCGGTGTACTCTCTTATCTTCGCCATTCTGCCGCTCCTTGGCCTCTCAGATTAGTGTCGGTTGGTCCCTTGTCTGTTCCCTCAATGTGACGCTCGGCAAGACACGCCGTGGGTTCACACTCGCTTCCTAAACAAGAATCCCCAACAGACGCGCTCTATGAAGCTCTGCAACTCCCAGCTTTGGACTTCTCCGGCAACCTCAAAGGCGCAGGAACACGCCTCGCCAAAAGTGATACGGCCTTCCAGGTCTGGCGTCATTTCTTCATTGTCTATGTGAAATGGAGCCAGCGTTGAGTGGCGAAACAGAAGATAGCGGGCTGACTCGCTTCTTGTGACTTCAAAACCGACGCGGGCTGGAGGGGCTCTAAAGCGTGGCTCCCTTCTGTCAGGGGTGGCGATCAAGCGTAACCATTCCTCTCTTATCTTCGGCTCTAAAGCGTTTACCCACAGCCATTGCGCATAAGCCAACATCCATAGCCACACGCAGGGTGTGCCGTCCGGAGGCAGGCGTATTTTGTTCTCAAAGCCCCTGTAGTAGCAGCAATTGGAAGGCACGGTCTCGCTTCGGTAGGCATCCTGATACGCCTTAAGAGCAAGCCGCTCCGCCGACGTTACCGCGTTGCAGCCCGTTTTCAGATATGCCCACGGCGCAATAAGTATCTCTTCATTGTCCAGCAGTCTCTCCAGCGAGGCCGAGGTAATTCCGGACGGACGCTCAACACGGCGGCGACTGTCCAGAAATGCTCTGAACTGTCGAGCGATTTCGCCCTCCAAAATGCCATACCGCCGCAACGTGGTTCCTGCTGGCAGAAAGCACTTTCCCTTTACCTCAATCCAGGTTTCGCCGCCGAAGTTTGTCATGTTGTGCGGAGTGCCTGGAATGTAAAAGAGGTGCCCCGTTTGGGATTGCAGCGGTCGGTAATGCTGTTGCGCAACCGGCCAGCACCTGCGGCTTTCCGGGTCAACAACGATCTCAAGCCACCAAGGTTCGCACTTCCTCTTTAGCTGACGCCTACCCACCGCCCGATATATGTGATAGACAGGATTGCTGTCCTGAAGTTCGCGCTCTTGAGAGGTCGTCATGTGCTTGGTCCCTGTCCATTTCACTGCTCTTGCCGCAACCTGTCCAGCGTTCGCGCGATGTAAACGTGGTCAAGCGTGTCGCCGAGTGCATGGCTCATCATGGCCACGTCTTCGCGGTCCTTGTCGCGGCCTGCCAGTTCTTTCAGCACAATGATGTCTTCGGCGCGGGCAATCGGCACAACCAGCCCCGGCTGGACTTCCACCGGCACGGCGCGGTCAACAACAGAGTCGAGGTATCCGCTGGAGCCGCAGGCCCATAGGTCCAGCACAATTTGCGGCTCCTGCTTGCTCTTGATTCGCACGCAATGCTTTATCGTACTCTTAGGAAACGAGAGCAACATGACTTCCCAAGGCGCCCACAGGTCCGCGGCAACTTCCAACAGATCGCCGCAGGAACCCTTGGCCAGAAAATCAACGTCAACAGTTAGCGGTGGATTGGCGTAGTGGGCCACGGCCAGATCGCCGATAAGGACCAGCGAGTTGGGCGGAAACGTGGCCAGCGCCATCTGCGCCAGCGTCCTGAACTCAGGCGTCTTAAGAATGTCCCGTTGCGCACCGACTCGCTTCTTCTCCGTGCCAGAGTCAACCCCTTCCGTGAGCCACGGCGCAAATGAGGCAGTAGCCGCCTCTGGATCAACCGCCAATTGCCCGCCGTCTGGACCGGGAAAGGCCACAACCGTTCTGTGTCCTTTGTGTTCGTACAGACCTTGCGAACACGCGAGGTTGTGAATGTGGCCCTGCACGGCGGCCAGAGGATTCAACTCCTCGATCAGGTGCCGTATGCAGTCGTAGCCCGCATCAGGTGATGTTCCTTCGGGCGAAAAAACGCTGGGCAACCAGGCGGGGTAATGAGTGAGCACCACGCAGTGGTCACCGGCAGCCATTTTGGACCGCGCGCGGGAGATTACTCTCTTGCAGACTTCGTTCAGCGCGTATTCACTCGGCAGGCAACAGAAGTTCATCCCGGACCAGCCCACGCCGACGACGAACAGGCGCGGGGCAACCTGGACTACCTCTTCGGAGACATCGTGCAACCGGCCTTCTTCGAGCCATGCCCCCTGGCCTGCGTCATGGTTGCCGCGCACAACCAGGACCGGCACGCGCCGCAACGCCGCCCAGCGCACAAACGCCGGCGGTTCTTGCCCTCTATCGCACACGTCGCCGGCGTGCAGCCACGCCGTGATGCCGTTATCAGAGGCGTCAGGCGGGACTGCGCCGTGAGTGTCGGAAACACAATTGAAGTGGTATTGCACTGTCTTTTGTCCTCGTCAACGCGGTTGCAACTCGCTTGGCTTCGCTCTACCGCTGGCAACGGCAGAAAGCACTTCCGCCGTGCTCCAAGGTGTCTCATAGAACACGCCGTTGCTACCCTCGGTGACAGTGATCCGCGCTCCCCCGCCAGCGCGCGGCTCAATGACGATTATGTGGGCAACGTTGAACACCGCCGCCGGCGGCGTTTCAGCGTCAGCCGGGATCAACGGAACCTGAATGAATTGAGTTGCAGGGCACATTGTGCAACCCCTTTGGCCACAGACCATTGTGCCTGAGCCTTGGCGTCATTCTGCAACATGTGGAGCAGTCAGCAACACAGCGCAGAAAAACAGCCGCCAAACTCTTAGTACGGCACCTTCCCGATGATCTTCTGAATTGCTCTCTTGTGGCGCGGAATCATCATTTCGTGCTCATGTACCACAATCTCTAGTTTGCCAGTTGTGCGCTGCCCCCGCAGGTTAAACTGCTTAATGAGCCGGTCAATTTCACTGTCAGGGTCTAGCCCATGCGGGAAGTCTCCACCGTGAGCCAGTATCCACTCTTTCCCGTAGAGTTGCGACACGATGCGACCCCTTGGCATTGCAGCGTACAGCACGAACAGGGAGCGGACTTCAACAGGGCTTAAATTGTAGTGTTCTTGCAGTTTCGGCACGACAACTCGCGGCCAGTACGTCATGTGCTGAACCCGCTCGTCAGTGACAAAACATAGGTGCCAAGTCGGCCTCAGCCACAGGTAATACCAGATGCCGCCGAGAGGCAAGGGGTTGCGTTTGCGCGCTGCCATTATCATCTTCTCCTCTGCGTAAACCTCCAGCGGTTGCGCACAGGGTTCTCCTGCATCACTAGAACACTTCTGTCGTAGACATCGCCGACTGTTCCCTGAAACTCCCGCAGCGGCAAAACTTGGCTTATCGCAACGGTTTCGCCGCTAAACGCATCAGCATCTTTCAGGATATTGGTGACTGTCTTCATGCGACGCCGTGCGTTGTCAACCTCGAACGCATACGTCCCGGCGAGGTAGCGGAACCGCACCCAGCCCTGGCGTATCAGGCCCTCGGCGAGGTTCCGCAGTTCGGGGATGCCGGCGCGTCGCGTTGACTCCGGCAAGCCGAATTGCTCAGGGTGGCTCTGCAAGGCAAGAAGGTGCTCCACAACGGGGACGGCCTCTCCGTCAGAGCTTACCCAGAGTCCTTCTGGAGGAAGGGCGCTGCGTCGTTTGCGTCGCTTTGCCATGTCATTCTCCTGGCCTTGGCCGCGCGTGCGGCCCCGCGCCGTGCAGGTTCCCCTGGGCACGGCCTTGCTCCTCCCCTCGTGCCTCCGCCTCAACATCCTCAACGACGCCAAGCTTGGTGATGTCAGCCAGGTCTCCCCCACCGAGAGCGTACCGAGACAGGGCGTGAACAAACTCCTTGAGTCTGAAAGTGATTCTTGCCCCCTTGAGCTGATTCAAGGTTTCTCGATCTCTTAGTTGTCGGCCGCTTTGGAACCTCGCCGTGCGTCTCTCATCATACGTGTGCCGCAGCAGGCGGCGGTGCTTGGTCAGGCAGTGATCGCAGACGATCAGTTCTACGCCAATGCCGTCAAAAAGGCTGTCATACCTCACGCTGCCGAGGGCCGCGCCGCCGTGGAAGACCACTGCATCGCAAGGCACACACCAGGACTCCCGCCTGCGCTCTGTAGCAGAGACCGTCACGCGGACCCACTTACCCTTACGCCTGACATACAGTGGCGCGAACACCGCACGTATGGGACGCTGGCACTTGAAGCAGTATGCGCGTGGCACATGCCCGACACGCATTTTCCGCTTGAGGTGCCGCACGGACTCCGCATGAGAAACCCTTGGCTTCAACGCGACTCCGCTCCTTCGGGTCTTGGAGTGCGCCACCGTGCTACGCTCAGATGGTTTGACCTTGATTCTCGACGCCATGTCACGTTCCTCCAACAGCGGCGTTTCTTCGTCCCGGTGGATCAGGGCAATTCAATGAGCGGCGTCATGCTGCACTTCGTGCAACCTATGAAGCCTGTTGGCTGCCTGCCCCTCTGCCAGTATCATTTGATCCTGACAACCGGTTTCATCTGCCACACGTGCCGCATTCGGCAACGCAGTGAGAAGTCACAGTGGCAGCCCAAGCCTCTCGGCAAGTTCCCCATTGCAATGGCCGTGCCAGCTTGCCGCTTTGGGTTTCGGGTTCTCACTGTCGCTATTCCGTAGAAGGCAAATGTGAAGAGGCGCGCGGGCCGCTGCCGCGTTGCGCGGGAATAGCTCCGGCTTTCCTCAGCGAATGTGCCGCAACGCCCAGCAACTCCCCTGCAATGGCCAGTGCATCCGCAGCGGACAACTCCACAGCCACCTTGAACGAGGGCGCGGCAATGTTCACCTCAGTAGGCACGCCGTGCCGGATTTGTAGGTAAAGCTTACTATCGTTGCTGTAGACGTGAACCGCGTCGCCGTTCGCCACAGAAAAGCTCTGCAACCGCATCCCCTTCGGTGTCATCGGAAAAACCTCCCTATTTGCCTGACGGCAACGCAAGGATTATGCCAGAGCACTGGTGGACGCCACTGCTTCCTCAAGGGCAAGCATGGGAGAAGCGTTCAGAGAATCATCAGGTTTCCGATACGCACTTTCACGGCCGCGCCTTCATAGGCACGGAAAGGCCAGGAATCGGCAGGGCTTTAATGAACGCTTCCCAGCCACCCAACTCAACCATGCACTTGCCACGCGCGTCTTGTCCAGGAAACTGGCGCTTGGTTCGAGGGTGTACGGTGATGCCTGCCGAAGGACTCAGCTATACTGACATAGGCCACGGCCTTGCCGCTCTGCATTCCACCCTATGGCTGTACCGCAATTCTCGCCTGGAAACCCACAGCGCCGCCACGGGCACGCATAACAGCGTTTGGGGTGAGCCTGCGATGCACTCCTGGCGCGGGCGGTTTGATCCGCAGGCAAAGTGCGTCTCAATAGTGCCGCCAGTGCTTGAAGAAGAAGAGACGCCGCCGGCGCGGGTGTTGTCCGCTTTGCGGGGCAAGTTCAATATCGAGACCGCTTTCTATTTTCGCGGGACCGATTGCAGCGAAATCCCGTTGGCTTAGATCATCTCGCGGCAAGCCAGCGTTTCAGGTCCGATGCCCAAGCCGAGAGCATCCAACTGTGGCGTGCAACCTGGCCCTGATTGTTCGCTAAGTCTGACCTCTTGTCAGGAGAGATTCCGTTTCCCCTATTCTTTCTGGGCCGCAATGGTTGCCGCCTCCTCAATCCACTTCGCCAGCAGTTCGGCATCAACGTACCTGTAAGCCTTGAACCCATTGTCTTTAATGCCTGCCGGGATTGCTCCTGGAGCATCAATTTCTTTATCTTGGTTCTGAAGGTGGTGTATCTGAACAGCGACAAGCCCGTTGCCTCGCGCAAGTGACTGTTTAATCTCATAATTCACGTATCGCCTGCTCGCCGTCTGTGCCCCTACGAACACAACTGTCACAGTCGTGTCTATTAGGCCGGCGTTGATTAGGCGCTTGATGGCGACATCGCCTTCCTTCCGAGCCTTTTCCCAGAGAGACGCATCCTGGAATCCTGCTGCTGCCGTGCCAACAACATTGGGTAGACTCCGAATCTGATTCACTCGCCAGATGTCGCGTTGGTAATGAAAGCTGAAAAACACTCTACGAGCCATCGCAAAACCCTCCGTCAAAGTCCGCCCGCCAATCGCACAATCTCGAACACTGCTTCCACAATGGCCTCAGTGCTTGCATTGGGATTACCCAAAACCCTAAACGGTCCTTGTACTGCCAGTCCAGGGTAGAGTTTGTCCAGGCGACTGTTCACGTCTTTCCAAATTCGTTCGGCCGTGTAGCCTGTTGCACCGACCGGGATCGGATATCGCCCCTTAGCCGCGGTCAGGGCAAATTCCTCTTCGACGCCAGTTGCCAAGACAACATTGTTGTTTTCCAGCTTATTCCCGGCAAGAAAGATGACGAAACCGGCGAGGTCAATCATGTGCTCCCGCCACTTTCCCCACAGTGCGGGGTCGCGTGCTCCACCGGTTGGGAATGGCCATAATCGAAGTCGCTCACTAAATGGCATATTGTTGTTACGTGCTGCCGCCATCGCACCACGAATCACGCAGCCGCCGATCCCCAGGCCATAGCCACTAATCAGGTTCATGTCCTTCTCAATTGCCTTTTTGGCGATAGCTGTGGCAAGCGCCTCCAAGCGGTCCTTCCCGAACGCGCCGTATTCATGAGCACTACCAGAGATGAGCACGTTCGTCAGGTTCGCCCGGCGCACCAACTCTCGCAGAATCTTGGTCACCTGGCCGTAGTCGTCGATTAGCAAGGTCTCGATTCCATATCTCCTCAAGTCAGCGATACGCAATGCTTGCTTGCGTTTCTTGTAGTCATAGTCTGCCTGTTGTTCGGCAATGGCTCCTTCGGGCGTCTTGACTTCCTTCATAATACAAAAATGCTGCCGCCGGTTCTGCCCCAGTAGAACCCAAATCCGAGCAAGAATGTAATCAATATTCGGGTCCTCAAAACTGAATCCGAGAAAGAGGAATGTCTTTGAAACAAGATCACCCTGTAACGCAGATGAAAACGCCTGGCGCTTATCATTGTAGTTGTCGTAATCTTCCTTAGTTAGCACGGCCCCATCAGGATGGTGAATGTCACCATGCATTTTATAGAGCGTAACATCTCGCCAAGGGAGCGTAAAGGCAAGGTTGTCTTTCGTAATCTTTACGTCACAACGGCGCTGCCGCTCACGATAAGCCTGTTCGAGGAGATCATCGTAGTTCGTGGTCCAGACAGCGGCAATAGGTAGCTGTGCTATCAGGTGGTGATTCTCTGTCAGTTCAACGTTCCGGGTGAATTCGTTGACCAGCAATTGATTCAGGTCGCCACGCCCGCGCGCTTCGTTAACGTGATACTGGGCTAGTGCTACCAAGTCAGTCTCAAACTCAACATCAAGACCGAGATCAGTCGCTATTTCACGAAGAAGTTCTTTCCAATCCACAAAGCCGGATGCCTTTGACAGGCCAGCCCCCACGAACAGCGCAGCGGCTTGGTCGCGCATGGCCGGCAGATATGTTCTGTAAAACCTTTCTAGAGTAACCTTGTCCATCGGTGCAAAGCCTCAACTCGCAAGCCATGTGTCCAGGCCAACGCCCTTGTTTGTGTTGGGAGAAAACACTGCCAAATCACCGTCATCCGCGATTTCGATCCGGCGGTAGATGGCTACGTACTCGCTGCCCTCCCACCTGCCATAATCATCAGCTACAGGCCAAATGGCAACATCTGCTAAGCCCTTAGTCGCGTCAGCGAATCCTAATTCCCAAGGAACCCACTTCGAGCCGAGTGCATTTTGGCTCGCCAGCATGACAAACTTATTCGCCCCCTGAATCCGTGCTTTGATGATGCGAGCGGTCTCTGGCTGGGTAATGCTCGGCACAGTGGGATCTTCCCAATCCACGTAGATGTCGGCGTCAAGTGCTGCCAGGACATCCCGCGCATACTCTATCCGGCCTTTGTCATGATGGCTATGGGATAGAAAGACAGTGGTTTCTGCCTTAGCTTCTTTGAGCAGCGACGACGCAATCTTAACGGGCTTTGCCTTTCTGACATTGAAGGCACGCTGCTGTAGTTCGCTTTCTGTTATTAGGGCCATTTGGCTGTTAGTTAAACGATTCGTTGGGGCGTTGTCAAGTGTTTCTTCGGGAATGAGTGAAATGAGGGGGCTGTCCCATTTGCGACTGATTCCCGGGCAGCGATTTCACGCGAACAGGAGCGTTGTCATTTCAGCAATTGCGGCTTTGCTGTCGGAAGGAGTTTCGGGACGGCTGTAGCCGGCACACACGAAGGCCAGCGGCTCTGCTTTGCCAGTCGGTAGACGGTCCCGACGCTCGCCTCCAACTCACGAGCAGCTTGCCGGAAGGACTTGCCTTCACCAAGCAGGCGAACCACCGCAGCAGAATCAACGCGGCTGCCAGTTGGCCGGCCCAGCCGCTTGCCCTTGGCCTTGGCCCTGGCCACGCCGGCCTTGACGCGCTCCACGATGATCGAGCGTTCCAGTTCCGCGACGGCCGCAACAACGGTGAACACCATCTTGCCCAGCGGCGTGGTGGTGTCTACTGATTCGTGCAGCGAAACGAAGTCAACTCCCAGGTTGCGGAATTCCTCCAGCGCGGCCAGAAGGTGCGCGGTGGATCGCGCAAAGCGGTCAAAGCGCCAGCACAACACAATATCAAACCGGCGTCGGCGCGCGTCCGCCATTAGCCGGTCAAGCTCCGGGCGCGACAGTTTCGTTCCGCTGATCCCGTGGTCCACGTACTCCCCGTGCGCCGTCCAGCCACGCCGTGCAACGTAGTCCCGCATTTCCGCAAGCTGCATGTCCGGGCTTTGGTCCGAAGTGCTCACGCGGGCATAAAGGGCAACACGGCGGCTGTCGCTCATGGTGGCGCGCCCTTACCTTGGACTCATCAGCGCCGCAACCAACCCCGCTGCGCCAGAAAGCAGCATGGGTTTGAAGTCCCGCTCATCCTCAAGTTTCCAAGCCTCCATTTCGGTTCTGGCGCGGACGTATTCAGCTTCCAGCGCGGCGTCCGATGTTGGCAGTGGCTCCGATTCCTGCAATACTGCCTTGGCCACCACCGGCGCGGCAACTGTCGCTATACCTCCCAAAACTGTCATGGCACTTCCTCCTTACACTGGCGGCGGCAGCAAGCGTGAGTGGCACGCGGCATACGCCAGGCGGCGTTGCTGTCTCCTGTCCCGCCAAAGTGAGCGGTGTTGCCAACGGCGGCGTCTTCTGTGGTCTTCAGTGCGTTCTGTTCGCTGCTCCTGCCTGTTGCATTGGCGGCAAAGTTCGTCGCTTACGGGCCTGGCTATCTCCTCGAACACGTCCGGCGATGAAACTGGTTGCGCCGTCTTTTCCTTGTCGGCCCGCACAAGCAAGCGGCCGAACAAGTAGCCGCCTGCCGCGCACAGGCCGCGCTTCGTCCATCGTTTCTCCGCACGCTCCGCCTTCTGCCGCCGCCATTCGTAGATCGTGGCGTACATCATGCGCCGGATTTCGGCCTTCTGTTCTGGCGACAGGTTCGGGCTGTTAAGTGTCAGCGCCGTTTGCGGCTCGCCGGCCTGCGCCGGCTGGCCAGCATTCTGCAACAAGCCCTGTCGCACCAAGTCTGCCGCCGTATCCGAGACCGCCGCTGCTGTCGCGGCGTTGGCTGAGTTTGCTGCACCGTTCAAGGACATGGCTTCACCTCTGCGCGTTCTGCGCTGTGACCGGAACGGCAGCGGGCGCGGCGTCTGTCAACACCGGACGCCGGATCGCAACCTGCTGCCGCCCTGCTATGGCCCGCTCAAGGTCCGCGCGCGCGGCTTGGGCCAGTTCATCCGTCAGCGTTTTGGACCAGAACAGAATGCCGTAAGCGTGCGTGTCTGAGTGCAGAAAGATTCTGTGGGTACAGAGCGGGCACGAGTAGAACACGCGGCCTTTGCGGTCGTAACGCCGCTCCATTGCCGCTGGCACGAAACACAGCAAGCACGTCAGGCGCAACGGCAGTTCCTTGGTCAAGCTCACGTGACAACTCCTTCTGGCTCGCCCGCATAGTCCAACTGTTGCGCTTTCACCGGGCCAAACCTGTTCTTTTCCACGGTTAGAACGTGGTCTTCAATGCGGGCCACCACGTCTGTCCAGTGCGCCCAATGAGACTGGCCGCGGAACGTTCCGGTCTTGGTGACGTGCAGGCTGAAGGCCACGCCCAGCCGTTCTTTCTCGGCAAGTTGGGACAGCGCCACGAGTGACAGATCGGGAACACACGTAAGGCTGTCCAGGACGATGAAGCGAGCGTTGCAGGCGCACAAGTCGGCCACGATTTCGCCGGCGGAGATCGCCGAAGACACAAGAATCCTGTCGCTGTAGACCTCAAGCCGCTGCACCATTTGAATTGTTGCGTTGCTCTGGCCGGACTCGCTGGCCACGTAAAGCACGGGGGCGAAGCGCGCCAGTTCCGCCGCCAGCAACATCAGCCAATGGGACTTGCCGCTTCCGGGCGGGCCGTAGACCATCAGGCCGAAGCACGATGGGAGCGAACCGAACAAGTTCTTCCATGCCGCGCTGAGAGGCAATGACGGGCGGTCCATTCGCGCCAGGTCTTTGGTGGAGACCAGTGCGCCGCGCACTCGCGGCAGGACCGCATTGCGCGGCCCCGCCGCCGTATCTGAAACCAGACTGCCCCACGCACCGCAGTTCTGGCAGACCGCGAGGTGTTCGGTGGAAGGCCAGTCACACTCTTTGCAGCGCCACATGCCGCCCCCTATAGGTTAGTAGATTGAGTAGGTATGTAGACGGGAAGCGTTTGGCACGTTGCCGTCCATCTAGTCATCTTCTTCGTCGTCGGGGTTCTCGTCCTCCTTGTCGTCCTCGTCCTCGTCGTCCTCATCGCCGATAAAGACGACCTTCTTGACGCCAGACTCGTTCAAGTCCTTAGCCTGATCGCGCGCGTCCTTGATGTCGTCGGCCTCGACTTCATCAATGGAGCCGTCCCAAAATGTCACTTCGTACATCGCCATGATTCAACTCCTTATCCTGTGCGGCACACAGGCCGCTGCCTATATTGCTATTACCACAGGCCGAAAGGGAGAGCCATAAGGTAGGCGTCATGGACTTGCAGGGTTTGTGACAGAGGAAGACGCGGGCATGACGCGGAAGCGCGGTGGGGAACCGCCACGAACAAACAACACTGCCACGGGCCGCTTCGACTGCCCAGGGGCATCCCAATTCCCGCGCGCGTCCAGCCAGACTGCGGACGGCTCAGTAGCACCGGCAAACTTCTTGGCGAGCCGATAGAGGAAGTGCCGGTTTCGACGCACACCCCAACGGCGCAACTGGACAAATGCTTCTGGCGCGGGGAGCCACTCGCTCGGTTCGACGCCAGCTACAGCCCGCGCAAGCTCAGCGGCCCTTTCGGGTTTCACGCCAGACGACAACAGTGCAGCATAGAGACTGCGCGAAACGTGGCGGCGGCGCCTGTGGCCTAGTCGCGGGCCAATAGAGGCACACTCAGCACGCAAGGAATCGAGCGGCGTTGTAACGCTGGCCCTGCCTGCCGGGTTAGTATGCGTGGGATTGTGCTTGCTCATGGTGGACTCCTATCTCCGTTCGCCTGGAATTGGCCCGCATCTTTCATTCGGAATCAAACGCGCGGCCAAATGCCGCCGCACAGCGTCTGCAACCGTCTCGCCCTGTCTCCGCGTCTTTTCCAGGGCTTCGTACAGTTCGCGGGGCAGCGTGGCGCAAACAGGCTTCCAGCCGTTCACTCCCTTCCTGCCCGCTCCCGGTCGTGCTCCACCACGCATTGATCGTTACCTCTCACCCAAGAGTTTCAGGATTTCCCTTTGTCGGCGGCGGGACATACCATCCCAGCGGCGGCGGATGATGTTCACCACGGCGTCAACGTCCCGTGACGTTTCCGCGCAACAGTCACCACAACAGTCACCATTTTTTGGAGAAAAGCTGTTCAAACCTGTTCTGGCCTGTGCAGCCGCTTCCTGGCTTATCTCATTAGGCCGCGTAGAGTTGTGCGGTTCTGTGCAGTCTTCGCCATTTTGGGGATATACCCTCGACAAGCTGGGGGTCACTGGTTCGAGTCCAGTATCGCCCACCATTATGAGTCCTTGCGGATCTCCCCGTGCCCGGATTGAGGATCACGTCGTGATGGAGCATGTTCCGGGCGCAATCGTGGGAGATGCTCAGCGAGCTGCCCACCACGTCCTCGACATCTGCGTTGAATGAAATGTCCCATAATCATTTCCTTCCCGCTAAAGTATGGACGCTGCGCCGGCTTGCCGTATAATGGCCCCCATGCGTGAAGGCCGCACCCGAACCCAAGCCTTGCTCCTGGCGCTCTGCGATGCGCTGATGGTCTTGCTGGCCATGCAGTTGGCGTGGTGGCTGCGCTTCGACTTCAACGATTGGCTGGTGACGGAGTTTGGCCGGGGCATTTTCAGGGCGTCCTGGGGCTGGACGCCTGCGCAGCCTTACATCCTGGCGGTTTTCATCACGCTCCCCATTTTCTGGCTCATCCTCCGCGAAATGGGTTTGTACGACGAGCCGGAGGGCGGCACGGGCGAGTTCTTCCGGCTGGCCGCCGCCTCGCTGGTCGCCGGCTTTCTGCTGGCGGCCCTGAGCTTCTATGTGCGCATCCAGAACATGCACGAGCAGTTCCAGTTTTCCCGCGGGTACTCGGCCATGTTCCTGCCCAGCAGCGTGCTCTGCCTCGCAGTGGGGCGCGCAGCTTGCCGCCGCCTGCTGCGCGTGCTGGCCTGGCGCGGGGTGTGGCAGAACCGCATCCTGTTCGTGGGCACGGGGCCGCTCGCCGAGGAACTGGCCAAGGCCTTGGAGCGGCGCGGCACCAATTGCGTCGTCGGCACCGTGGCGCAATCCTCTGGATTGCGTCGCAAGCCGGAGGCTTGCGCTACCGGCGGCGGCCGCTTGCCGGTATTGGGGGCGCCCGGCGAACTGCTCGAGGTGGCGCAGCGCGAGCACTGCGACGAAGTTGTCGTGGCCATGCCCGAGGCGCCGAAAGAACTGCTCAACAAACTGGTCGAAGATTGTTACCGCGCCCACATCCGTTTCCGCATGGTGCCCGACATCTACGAAATGCTGCTCGACCACATGGACCTTTCCCTGGCCGGCGACATCCCGCTGCTGGGCATGAGGGGCTCGCGCATCGAAGGCATCAACTTCCTGTGCAAACGGCTCTTTGACATCGCCGTTTCCTTTGTGCTGCTGCTGCTGCTCGTGCCTACGGTGTTTACGGCGGCGGCCATCGCCATAAAACTTTTCGATCCGGGGCCGGTCTTTTACTTCCAGGAACGCCTGGGCTACCGCCGCCGCAAGTTCCGCTTCTGGAAGTTCCGCACCATGAAAGTCGGCGCGGACTCGGAGCGCAACGTGGACCTGCACAAAAGTTATCTGAAGAAGTACATCGCCGGAACGGCCGGCGGCGCTCCGGACACCACAGGCCGGTTCGTCTACAAGCTCACGGCGGACCCGCGCGTCACGCCTGTCGGCAGGTTCCTGCGCCAATACAGTATTGACGAGTTGCCACAGTTGTGGAACGTGCTGAAGGGCGACATGAGCCTGATCGGCCCGCGGCCGGCGATCGCTTACGAAGTGGAGAACTACCGCCCGGTGCACCTGCGCCGTTTCGAAGTGCTGCCCGGCATCTCCGGCCTGTGGCAAGTCTCGGGGCGCAACGAGCTGACCTTCGACGAGATGATCAAGCTGGACCTGTATTACATCGAGAACTGGTCGCTGGAACTGGACTTGCGCATTCTGTTCAAGACCGTGGGCGTGGTGTTCTTCCAGCGCGCATACTAAAGGAAGTACTGAGTACCGAGTACTGAGTACTGAGTCCTGAGTATTGAGTATTGAGTATTGAGTGCTGAGTACTGAGTGCTAGATACTGAGTGCTGATTCAAATCTCACGCCGAGGACCAGTGGAAAGCCGGACTGTACTTGCTCCATGTCTTGAGGCGGCATGGCCGAATATGAAGTTTCTCTCCGACGCTCGGTTCTCAGTACTCACCACTCGACACTCAGTACTGAGTACTACTTCCCGATGCGCTCCATGATGCTGATCAGCGGCAGGAACAGGCTGATGACGATGAAGCCGACCGTCAAGCCCATGCAGATAATAAGTATCGGCTCCAGCAGGCTCATCAAGGCGCCGACCACCGTGTCCACTTCGGCGTCGTAGGTGTCCGCGACCTTGATCAGCATCTTGTCCAGTTCGCCCGTTTCCTCGCCCACCTGGATCATGTTCACGACCAGATCGTCGAAGACGCCGGAATGCCGCAGCGGATCAGCGATGGTATCGCCCTCCTTGATGGAGTTGTGCACGGTCTCCACGGCGTTGGCCACGACCTGGTTGCCCGTGGCGTTCTTAATGATGGAGAGCGCATCCAGGATGGGCACGCCGGACTGGACCAGCGTTCCCAGAGTGCGGCAGAAGCGCGCAATCGAGGACTTGGAAATGATCTGGCCGAAGATGGGGATCTTGAGCTTGACCTTGTCCACCAGCAGGCGGCCTTGGGGTGTCTTGACGAGGAACTTGATCCCCAACCACACGAAGACCGGGACAAAGACCAGAATGAACCAGTAGTTGACGAAGAGGTTGGCGGCTATCATCAGTACCTGGGTCATGGCAGGCAGCGTGCCCAAATCCATTTCCTTGAACATCGCCTCGAACTTGGGGATGATGAAGATCATGATGAAGGCCAGAATACAGCCGGCTATGGTGATGACGGCGGCGGGGTAGACCAGCGCGCCGATGATTCTTTGCTGCAGGCGTTGCGCCTTCTCACGGTAATCGGCCAGGCGGTTGAGGATCTCGTCCAGCACGCCGCCCGCCTCGCCGGCCCGGATCATGTTGACGTACAGCTTGTCAAAGACGTTGGGATGTTTGCCCAAGGCGTCGGACAGGGAAGAACCGCCTTCCACGTCCTCCTTAACGTCGCCCACGGCGAACTTGAGCAGGCCGGGCTTGAGCTGCACGTGCAGGATGTCCAGGCTGCGCACGACCGGCAGGCCGGCGTCCAGCAGCGTGGCGAACTGGCGCGTGAACTGGGTAAGCTGTTTCTGGTTTACTCTAAAATAAAAGGCCAGGCCGCCGCGCTTGCCCTTGATGGACGTGGCCCGGCCCATAGCGGCCGCGTCGGAGGGGCCGCCCTTGGGGGCTTTGCCGCCTTTGGGCAGGACCTTGGTCGGGAAGAAGTTCAGCGCACGGATCTTGTCCGCCGCCTCCGTCTCATTGGCCGCCTCGATCTCCGCCTTTACCTCTTTGCCCTGCCCGTCCATCGCTTCGTAGACGTAGGTAGCCATTGCTGGCCTCCTTAACACGCTGCTCTCGGTTCTCTCACGCCCCTCTTGGCCCCACGGGAGCAGTATGCAGCCTCTTGGGCCAATGTCAATACCGGCTTTCAGTTTTAGGCCGCATTTCTCACCACTCATTCAACGCAGCGGAAGCGGCGCGCTAGAGCCGCAACCAAAAGGTCTGCCAGACACGGTGACACGGAGACACGGTGACTCGGGGAGGGCGAATGACAGCCTTGCTTGGCTGAAGCAGCTTGAAGAATCTCCGCGCCGCGCAAAGAAATGAACGGTTAGCGGTGCAGAGTGCGCAGGGGAAGAACCAATGGAAACAACAGTAAGTCTATTCGCACGAATACCCTCTGTGTTCCTCCGCGCCCGCTGCGTTGAGAGATGTCAGGGCTGCAAATGAACTTGTCTGCGGCACCTGGCTGGATAGGCTGTCAGGCAACTTGGTCACAGGAGAGAGCGGCTTGTGAAAGGCATTGTGCTGGCTGGCGGTGCGGGAACCCGGTTGCATCCCCTGACGAAGGTCGTCAGCAAACAGTTGCTGCCGGTCTACGACAAGCCGATGATCTACTATTCGGTCAGTGTCCTGATGCTGGCGGGCCTGCGCGACATACTCGTCATCTCGACCCCTGCCGATCTGCCGCTGTTCCGCAAGCTGCTGGGCGACGGCCGCCGCCTGGGCTTGCGCTTCGAGTACTGCGAACAGCCGCGCCCCGAAGGCCTGGCGCAGGCCTTTCTGCTCGGGCGGGAATACCTGGCCGGCCAGCCCGCCTGTCTGATCCTGGGGGACAACATTTTTTACGGCCATAGCTTCCAGGAAGTGGTCCGGTCCGCCTCACGGCTGGCGTCCGGGGCGCGGATCTTCGGCTACTACGTCCGCGACCCGGAGCGCTATGGCGTGGTGGAGTTCGACAGCCAGGACCGGGTGCTGAGCATCGAAGAAAAACCCCGGCAGCCGAAGAGCCACTACGCGGTGCCCGGACTGTACTTCTATGATAACCAGGTCTGCGACTATGCCGCCCGCCTGAAGCCCAGCGCCCGCAACGAGCTGGAGATCACCGATTTGAACCGCCTGTACCTGGAACGCGGGGAGTTGACGGTGCAGAAACTCGGGCGCGGCCTGGCCTGGCTCGACACGGGCACCCACCGCAGCCTGCGTGAGGCCACCAGTTTCGTCGAG
>JBEKKG010000012.1:0-22998 GCA_050010835.1 Planctomycetota bacterium | reverse complement strand
CCCCATTAGGCCAATGTAGCGGATAAGGAATTGGAGAAAAGGGGGCGGCGGGGGGGAAGCGTGAAAAAGGCTGACGGAGCGGGTGGGGGACGGGTGGCGGGGGACGGGTGGTGAGTGGCGGGTGGCGGTCGGTGGGTAACGAGTTCAAAGCGGTCTATCGTGCCGATCCGCCGCTCCACTCAAGCCTCGTTGGGCAGGAAAAAGATCCGAAGAAGGCCCCGTTTTCTTGCTAATGAGGCTTCGTGAGAGACCGGTCCTCGTGTATCATATTGCAACAGGTGGTCAATAACACTGTAGCAAAATGACACAGGCGAGCGAGGCTTAGTTCGGGCTCTAAACCTCTGCTCGCCTGCAAAAGACTCGGAAGTGCTTACTTCCGACCGTCGGGAGGGTTGCCTCTTCCGTCCCGTGTCTCTCCTCTCCGCTCCGCCCTACTCTGTTCCACCCAGTAGAGACCTCTGCACGCACATGGCCGTGCTTGATGCAGGCCTTGAAGTGCGGCGTGGCGCCGGCGTCTTCCAGCCGCACGCTGTCCACGACGGCGGCGCGCCCCTCCGCCACACAGTTCAGCCGCAACTGGCCTTGCTCCAAGGTCGCCGTGTAGTAGTCATTCTCATCCCGGTGCAGGAAGACAATGCCCGCGCCGCCGCTGCCCGGCTGCACGTCGGCCTCCACCTCGTATTGCGCCCAGCGGCGGTCGCCGATGAGCGCCTTGGTGGCGCCGGCCTGGGCCAGGATCTGGAGCACGCCGCTGCCGCTGCCGCTCTGGTCCGGGCTGACGAGCCAATCGCCGGGACCGGCCAACCAGCCGCCGGCCAGCGGGCCGGGCACGCGGAAATCGTCGTCAATCCCGTCCAGGGTGTTGATGCGGATGTCGTCAAAGACCGCGTGCTGGCGCATCAGGGCGTCCAGGCTATTCACCTGGAAAAGCTGCGCCTTGGGATCCTCCGCCGGGGTGGCCGGCAGCGGCACATCGCACCAGACCCCCGCCCCGCCCGCGGCCAGATAGGGGTCCGACACCTCCATCAGCACGTGGCCGTCCATGGACAGGTTGACGCGGGAATAGGTCATCAACACTCGCGCCGAATACCATTGGTCCGGGACATAGCCGCCGGGCGCGGTGGCCAGCACTTCCTCCACTCCGCCGCTGACACGCAGCAACTCGCGCTTGCCGGCATCCAGCAACTTGACGCCGTCGGCAGCCGTTTTCCGCACGCTCCAGCGGAACAACCCGTAGTTCCTTTCGTTCTGATAGGCGAAGACCAGGCCGATACAGCCGCCCACCGGACCGCGCACCGAGGCTTCATAACTGTAGCGGTCCCACCAGGGCTGGCCGACAACGGAATGGATGTTGGCGCCCGCACCCATGTAACAGAAAGCATTAGCGCTCAACAACGGATTCTTCAGGGATTTCACCGCGAAATCGCCGCGCTCGGGCGTGCCGTTGCCGCGCCATTGCGCGCTCTTCACATCGGTGATCATGAAGTCATCGGCAAAGTGTATATCCTCGCGCGGCTCAGCTCTCAGAGTGATCGGCAGTTCGCTCTGCCCCATGCGGAAGCCGGCGGTGCCCCCCGCGAGCCGGTCGTCAAAGGCCGCGGCCACCAGCTTGCCTTGCTGGAACAGCCCGATCTGCGACCCATGCCGCGCCAAGCGCAACTGCGCCACGCTCTCCAGTTTTCCCGTCGCCAGGATCTGCTCCACTCCCGCTTCCGACAACCCCAGGGCCACCATGTCGCCGGCGCGGTCCAGGAAGTGGAAATTGGCATTGTCCCGGCGGTCAAAGTACACCCGCCAATCGCCCAGTCCCTCTATGAAGAAGTCCGCCGTGGCGAACCGGGTGCCTTCGGGATCAGACTCCGCCCCGACGATGTACGCAGGCCCGGGATCAGTGTGGGGAGTCCCAGGCGCGACGCGCAGGACCAGACTCTGTTCGCCCCCAAGCTCCAGCTTGGCCCTGCCCCGCACCGCAGCGATCACAATCAGCAGAACCAGCACAATACCAAAAGTTACCAGCCACCAGCGGTTCAAGCCTTTCACGGCATCCTCCGAAAACACCCTTTCTTATCAACCACGCAGCCCCGCATCGGTCAAAAGAAAAGGCTTGCTTTTCTATTATCGTCTGTTGTAGACTGAACAAGTGAGGATTTCCTCAAACGGAGGGCGAAGTTATGAGCTCCGTAGTGCAGGGTGCCAGCCAGTCCGAAAGGGAACTTGTCCGGCCATTTGTGGCAGGGCCCCCTCCCCCTGCCCCCTCCCGCAAGGGGAGGGGAAACAGACAATCCCCTTGGTCGGTTTTCCTTCTGTCCGCGGCACTGTCTCTGGCCATGAGCAGCGCTCTGCGGGCTGACACCGTCATTCTCCGCGACGGCACGGAGTACGAAGGCGAGATCCTGCGCCAAACCAACGCGGACCTCATTTTCCGCGTGTGGTGGGGGGCCATGAAGGGCAGTGTGAGGATCCCCAAGTCCGAAATTGTTGATGTCCGGATGAAACCGTTGCCGCCGGATGCGGTCATCGCCGACGCTGAAGCTCTGAGGCTGGAAGCGGAGGAGAGATCCCTAAAACCAAGTCCGAAATCCAAGACCTCAAGCTCCCAAAACCAGCCCGGCGCGGCGCACAACGCAAACGACGCTTTCGCAAAAAGCGACGCGCCATCCAGAACCAGCAACTTGCAGTCCGAAATCCCAATTCCGCCAGAAGGAATCCGCAATCGGGCAGGCGCCGATGCCTGGGTGAAGCTGGGTGAGTACTACCAGCGCCACCACGGCTACTCCGCACAGGCACACCAAGCATACCAGAAGGCGCTATTAGCCGACAGTGACGATCCGGTGGCGCGCGAGAAGTTGGGGTACATCAAAGTTGGGGCTGAGTGGCTCGAGAAACCAAAACCAAGACCTGCCACGCTCGAGGATGACGTGACCATAGGTCCGCGGCGGGATGAGGAACAAGCAAGCGCCAAACCAGAAGCCAGGGAACTGAAGCCTCCTTTGCCCGTGGCAGTGATGCCGCCGATTCCGCTGATTCCGGTGTACGATCCCTACGGGTGGGGCGGCTCGGAGTTTATCTTCACAAGTTGGCCAGGTTATGGGGGATGGGGTTACCCGCCTTGGGGCGGGTGCTACTCGCCGCCTTTCGGGTGGTACAGCGGACACCACTGGCAGGGAGGCGGCTGGGGGGGCGGCTGGAACTTTGGCTTCAGGGGCCGCCGGTAGGACAGGCTTTCCAGCCTGTCCGGATCCCGACGTGTCGGGAGAAAGGCTGTCCTACCGCGCGCGCGGTTTGGCACTTCCAGGGCGGCGCAAAAAAATCGCTCAAAGCGCGCTTTTTTGCCCTGTTCGCCGGGAAGAATCCTGTTATAAGACTCCTGGACAGTGGGTTTTAGAAAGTGTGGATTTTTTGCAGGAAAGCACAACCTTGGCCGTTGTAAATACGAGGAGTACGTTCGCAGGCGGGTCCTGTGGTATGGGAGTTGGGTGCGTTGGAGGGGAGTTTGCCCAAGGGCCTTGCGCCAAGGGCGAACAGGAATTGAGGAGGCTGGGACATGGCTAGAGCCAAGAAAGAGGAACTCGCAGAAGAGGACGTCGAGGAACAAGACGTCGAAGCGCAGGAAGGCGAGGCGGAAGAAGTGGAGGAAGCGCCGCAGGAGAATCAACTCTTCCTGTACGCGGTCACCTCGCAAACTCCGTGGTGGATCGTCTCTATCCTTTTGCACGCCTTGGTCATCACCCTGGCTGGCTTGATGGGCATGTCCATTGACTTGGGCGAAGAAGAAGAAGCGGTGGTGATGGTGACGGAGCTGGCGCCACGCCCGGAATTGAAGGACGCGGCCGCGCCGCCTAAAGTCGAGTCGAAATTCGTGCTGGCCTCAAAACACGATACCGCGCCGACCGATCCCACCTCCAACGAGGCGTCGGACATCGTGGTGCCGCCCGACATTCTGGCCCAGGCGGAACTGGGCGACCATTTTGAAACCATCAATCCTGACAGGCCGGACACGCACAGCGCCTTCGGCAATCCCGACGCGCACATGTTCCACAGCGTCCACGGCAGTGATGACGCGGCCGGCGGCGGCGGCATGGGCGGGAACAGCCTGGAAGACCTGATTGGCGTAGGCGGCGGAGCCAGTCCGGGCACTGGCGGCGGCTGGGGCGGCGGACATGGCACCGGCACCGGCGTGGATACCGGCTCAGGCCACGGCAGCTTTGGCCAGCGCAACGGCGGCGGGCGCAGGCTGATGGTCAAGCGCCACGGCGGTTCCAAAGCCACGGAGACAGGCGTGGATCTCGCGCTGCGCTGGCTGGCTTACCACCAGGAGACAGACGGCCACTGGGACGCCAAGAAGTACAGCTCCGAACAGAAAACCGACACGGCCGTTACCGGCTTCGCTCTGCTGGCCTTCCTCGGCGCCGGCCACACTGAGAAAGTCGGCGAATACAAGGGCAACGTGCAGCGCGCTGTGGCTTGGCTGAAGAGCAAACAGAATGCGGACGGCCTGATCTTCGACGCCTCGGACGCCGGCGCGCACCGCGGCATCGGTTATCCCGGCGCCATTGCCACGCTGGCCACTGCCGAAGCGGCCGGCATGGCCAACGTCCCCGACACCAAGGCCGCCGCGCAAAAGGCCATTGACTACTGCACGGAGAAACACCAGAGCGGCGAAGGCTCGGACAGGGGCGCTTGGCGGTATGGACCGAAGCAGCCCGCCGACTTGTCGGTGACCGGCTGGTTCGTGATGGCTCTGAAGTCCGCGAAGGTCGCCGGTCTGCACGTCAACCCCGCCTCCTTTGACGGCGCCATCAAGTTCCTGGATTCAGTCGAGAAGAAAGAAGCCGGCGGGGCGGGGTACGCCTCGTCCCATTATGAATACATGCCCGGCCAGGGGCACGAGGGCACGTCGCACCGCTTGACCATGATCGGCAATCTGGCCCGCCAGTTTATGGGCTGGAAGAAGGAAGATCTGCAAGGGAGCGTGGAATGGGCCGTCAACAAGGGCGGCGTGCCGGAGTGGGGCGCCAACGGCGAAAAGGTGGACCTCTACTACTGGTACTACGGCACGCTGTGCGTCTTCCAGCAGGGCGGCGACCTCTGGAAGCGTTGGAATGAATCCATGAAGAACGCTCTGGTCACGAACCAGTGCAAACAAGGCGATGACTCAGGGAGTTGGAACCCGTCGGGTGAGTGGTCCTCGGAATGGGGCCGGGTCGGGCAGACGGCGTTGAGCTGTCTGTGCCTGGAGGTTTACTACCGTTACCTGCAGTTGCAGCCTTAGACAAGGAGAGTGAAAGGCATGAGCATGTGGCGATCAGTGCGGTGGCGCGAAGCCGCTGTGGTGTTGGGCGTGGTGCTGTTGGTCCTGAGCAGCGGCGTTGGGGCGGCGGAAGAGCATCACGGCCGCACCTTCCTGGATACAGCCAAGGATGCCGGATTCATGGAGGTCGTCCTCCTGCTCGTGTCCGTGGCCGGATTTGCGCTGGCCCTGCAGGCGCTGGTGACCTTGCGCACGCACTTGATGCGGCCCCCGGAATTGGCCGCCGAGCTGCGGAATCTTACCGAAGAAGGGAACGTCGAGGGCGCGTTCGATGCGGCCCAGGGCGACGCCTCCCTCTTGGGCCAGATTGCCCTGGCCGTGCTCTCCAATGCCCAGAATGGGAAGGAGGCTATGGAAGGCGCCATGAATGACTCGGCTGCGGTCGAAGGCAACAAACTGATGAACAAGATCGGCACGTTGAACCTGATTGCGGCCATCGCCCCCATGCTCGGGCTGACCGGCACGACCGTAGGCATGATCGAAACGTTCGCCACGATGAGCGCGGGCGGCGCCGAGGTGACCGCCGACAAGATGGCGCGTGGCATTTCCATCGCGTTGATCTGCACCTTCACCGGGCTGATGGTCGCCATCCCGCTGCTGGTCATCGCCTTCTTCCTCAAGGCCCGCATTACCCAGGTGATGTTCGAGATCAGCAATGACTGCAACGAAATGATCCGCGTGATCCTGGGCGGCGGCGGCGAACCGGCTGCGGCTGAGGGTGAGGCCGAGGCCTGAAACGGAACTACTAACCACAGAGGCACAGAGAAAGATTTTTTGATTTTGGAAAAGCCCAAGTTTTGTTGTTCTCTGTGCATCTGTGCCTCTGTGGTGAATTAAGGAAGCTGGAGAAGCGACATGAGCATGAGTCCCCCGGAAGAGACCAAAGTCGAAGTGGATATGGTGCCGATGATTGACATCATAACCCTGCTGCTGATGTTCCTGGTCGTCGTGGGCGACATGGCGGCTTCGGCCAACACCATTCAGATGAAGTTGCCGCGCGCCGACCAGGCCCTGACAGACAAGGAAATGAAGGAAAAGGGCTTCCGTCTGGAAGGGCGCATCGTAGTCCAGTTGCAGCCAGTTGACAAAACCCACCCGGAGGGCCACTACTCCGCCATAATCAACAACAAGCCCTATGCCCTGGAAGTTCAGGGCTCCGGCAAGCAGTTGATTGAGTATCTGGACGACCAAGTCAACTACAACGTCAATAAGGGACTGGCCAAGAAGGACTCCACCGGCGCGGTGGACATGCCCGTGAAGCTGCGCATCCCCGAAGACGCTCCGATGCGCGAAGTGGAGCGCGTCATCATGAGTTTGGCGAAAGTGGGAATGGTGAACGTGCACTATGCGTCCGAGCCGTTCGCGAAGGCCAAGTAGCAGGCTGGGGAGAGAAGACCGCAGGTCCTGACGGAGAGCAATACAAATGGCGCATCGTGGTGGTGGTGCTAGTCACAGCGACGAGGGTGGAGGCGGCCACGGCGGTAACGACCGGCCCTGGGTCTACTTCATGATTGACTCCTTCTTCCTGTGCACGCAGTTTTTCGTCGTCACCTTCAAGATCAAGTCCGACGAGATCGTGCTGCCGCAAAGACTGCCGCCGGGCGGCACAGCGATGGCCCGCCAGGTGGCCGTGGACGCCAAGAAGAAGCTCTCCGTGCACGTCAGCCCGGCTGGCGCCGGCGCGGCTTACCAGTTCATGCAGCGCGAGGTGGACCTCGCCGGCTTCAACGAAATGCTGGCCTCTTCCACCGGCGGCGGCGTCGAGTATCAGGTTCGAGTGTCCTACGAACCGGACGTGCGCTGGGAACACGTGATCGCCGTCTTCAACGCCTGCAGCAAGGCGAAGATCGCGGAGTGCGGCTTGATCCCGTTGCGCGGACGCGACGCCGCGCCGTAAGTCCGAAACCCGAAATCCGAAACAGTTCAATCTCCGAGCCGCGCGCGTGAGCAAGCGACCACGGGGAACGCGCTGTTGCCTGCAATGGGAAGAATGGGAATCATGGAACGACTCCATTAAGGTCGCGGCCCGGGCTGAACGGTTGCCGATTTTTGATTTGGGATTTTCCCTTTAAGCATGTCCCGCGGTGCAATCCAAAATCTAAAATCCAAGATCCTTGGCCCTGCCAGCTTTCTCCGGGCTGCACGTTATACTGTTGCGGAGGAATGAATCCATGAAACGCACGCGCTCACCACTTCACCAGCCCGGCGCTGAATCAGTCCACAGCGACCGCCCCTGGGTCTACTTCATGATAGACTGCTTTTTTCTCGTCACCCAATTCTTCGTCATCACGTTCCACATCAAGATAGACGACCTCTCCTTGCCGCGGGGGTTGCCTCCGGGTGAAGGAGCCAGGCCCAGCAACCCACCGCCGATCGTGGACGAGTTTAACCGCGTGCGCATCCATGTTGCGCAGGCAGGCGGCGCACCTGTGTACGAATGTATGCAACAGCCTTGTTCCCTGAGCGAACTGGAGGCTGCGCTGGCTCGTCTCAAGTCCGCGGGCCGTGAATGCTCCGTGCGCTTGTCGTATGACCCTGCCGTGCCCTACGGCGCCGTGCTGGCCGTGTTCAATGCCTGCAACCGGCTCAACATCCGGCAATGCGGGCTGATACCCACGCACGACGTGGAGCTGTGACCGGGTGGGTTGTAGGACAAGCTTTCCAGCTTGTCCGGGCAAGCTGGAAAGCTTGCCCTACTACAGCAGTGCAGAACAGCCAGCTTCTTCTTCTCGCAGCCTGTCCCGAAGGCATTATCATGGTCCGGCGCGGCTTTGCACGAGTTTCTAAACGCAGAGGGCGCAAAGGTACGCGGAGGTACGCGGGTGAAAGGGGATAACATGAACGGTTTCCGCGCGGGCCTTCTTTCGTTGGCGCTGCTGGCGGGACTGGCAGCTCGCGCCGAGGAGGCGCCGAAGCCGGACGCCCCGAAGAACGAAGCTCCGGCCGCAGGCGCAGACAAGAAGGAAGCAGCCGCTCCAGGAGCTAAAACCGAATCCGCTCCGGGCCTGCCCGCGTTCCCCCTCAAATCCGAGTTTTTCCAGTACGTGCTCGACAAGAGCGAAGACGACGAAGAGGCGATGCAGCTCGAGTTCCACGCTCTCGAGGACATCCTGGTCGCGCTCCAGGCCAGCACCGCTGCGCACCTGCAAGAGAACGTCTCGCCCGCCATCCAGACCGAGACCGCTTACCGGGATTTGATGAAGAACCCCGACACGTACAGGGGCCACGTGGTGCAGTTGCGCGGCGTCCTGGAGCTCGTCGAACGTTTCCCTGTTCCCGACAACAGGAGCGGCCTGGAGGCGCTCTACCGCGGCCAACTCTCTACTATGACCGGCAAGCTGTACACGTTCTTCTCCATACAGCGGCCGCCGCCGGAACTGATGAAGCGGCCGGCCCGCATCACCGGTGTTTTTCTGAAGCGTTACGCCTTCAAGAACCGTCTGGCCGGCGAGAAGCTGACCTGGACGCCCGCCGTCATCGTGCGGGACGTGGAAGCCTATTCTGAAGCCGACGCCCCGCCGACGCGGGACCCGATTTCGAATACCACGGCGATGCTCATTGCCGTCTTCCTGGCCTTCATTGTGGTCCGTGTGATCTTCGAGTTCCGGCGACAGAAGGCCAAAGCCGTGCGTGAGAATCCCTTCCAGCAGCGGAGGAAAATGGGCGGCGCAGCACCGCCGCCTCCACGCCCGGCGCCTCCGCCTGCGCAGAACAAGAAATGACCAAAACTGATCACCACAGAGGCACAGAGAATGAATTTTCAATTTTTGATTTTCGATTTTCGATTTAAGCACGTCCGGTGGTCCAATCGAAAATCGAAAATCGCAAATCTAAAATCTCCTCTCTGTGTCTCTGTGGTGAATTGGAACTAGCATGGATCAGCCGCACAAGACTGTCTCTGTTCTGCACCTGGTTGCGGCGGACAACATGCTCTTCCCGATCCTGCGGGACCAGCTTTGCTATCTGCGTGCGGCAGGGTTCCTCATCCATACCGCAAGCATGGACGGGCCGTTGGGACGGCGCATCCAGGAAGACGGCTTCTCCTGGACGCCGCTGCCGTTGACGCGCGAGATGGCGCCGCTCTCCGACTGGCGCGCGCTGCGCTGCATCGAACAGTTCTGCCGCCAGCACAGCTTCGACATCGTGCATACGCACACCCCCAAGGGGAACGTGATCGGCCAATGGGCCGCGCGCCGCGCGGGCGTGCCGATCGTGCTGCAGACGCTCCACGGCTTTTACTTCCATGAGCATACGCCCCGCTGGCAGCGCCGGAAGTGGATCTGGATAGAACGCTTCTCCGCGCGGCACTCGGACCACATCCTCTGCCAGAACCCTGAAGACGTGGAGACCGCGCTGCGCGAGGGCATCGCCCGGCCCGCACAAATCACTTGTCTCGGCAACGGCATAGACATTGAACGTTTCCATCCAAGCGCTCCGGACGACTCGCGGCGGGCGCGCGTGCGGCAGGAGTTGAAGGTCCCGGCGGACGCTCTGGTCGTGGGCATGGTGGGCCGTTTTGTGGCCGAGAAGGGTTTTCCCGAATTCCTGGCTGCCGCAGAGAGGATCGCACGTGGCACAGGCTCCCAGCCTTCGGGTCGCGGGCTGACAGCGCGCGCCACTCATTTCCTTGCCGTGGGGCACAAGCTGGCCAGTGAGCGCGCTGGGGAAACGTGGTCCCCGCCGCTGAGCGGCCCATTGAAGGACAGCCTCACCGTCCTCCAGGACCGCGACGACATGGCGGACCTCTACGCCGCTATGGACATCCACGTCCTGCCTTCGCACCGCGAAGGTTTTCCGCGCGTGCTCATGGAAGGCGCCGCGACCGGCCTGCCGCAGGTCGCCACGAATATCCGCGGATGCAGGCAGACTGTTGAGGACGGCAAAACGGGCTTTCTGGTGCCTGTCGGCGATGCCGCCGCCCTGGCCGAGCGCCTTGAGCGCCTGCTGTCCAACCCCGCTCTGCGCGCCGGTTTCGGAACCGCCGCGCGCGCGAAGGCGCTCGCGGAGTTCGATCAACGCCAGGTGTTCGCGAAGGTCCAGGCGTGTTACGAGCAACTCATCGCGCGCAAGACCGGGCTGTCCGCACCGGCGCCTGGCACAGCGCCCCAGATGCAACCGTGAGCGGCGTAGATTACTACAGAGTAAGCCTCTGGAGCGGCGGCGGCGCTGGCCATACAGAACAACTGCCGTCCGTGCGACGTGGAAATAGCCAAGCGCCAGAAACTGCTGGTCGAACAGGGGGCGTACCTGGGGTAGAATGAAAAGGATAGCAGAGCCTGATGAGGTCCTGGAGCAAGCGACTGTCGAATGGTTCCCGGTCTAGGCGGACCCGCACAGTCTGCCTTGGCCGCTTCATGTAGTCTGCACAAACATTTTTAGGGCAGATGCGAGAAAATCACTTGCGGGAGTACAAGTGTGGCTTAAAGTCCGTAGACACATAGTCGTCATTCTGGTTGGATGGTCGCATGAAAACATCCAACCAGATACAGCGGGAGTTTGGCAACCGTGTTCGTGAACTCAGAAGAGGCAAAGGTTTATCGCAAGAGCAGTTCTCATTTGAGTGTGAGCTGGACCGCACCTATGTCAGCCAAGTCGAACTGGGCAGGAGGAACATTAGCCTTCAGAACATCAAGGCAATGGCCGATGCTCTGGACGTGCACATTGGTGAATTGTTCACTGCGGGTGTGCCGTCTACGGGAGTCCCCTCTGGGGCTGGCGTTGCCTACCGGGAGAGACAGGGCTTGTCCATCAATTGCGGCTTCACCGTATCGAGTCAGCACATTTTGGAATCGGCGAATGCGACAGCGATACAGCTTCAAGCGTTGCCTTTTTCCCTTTACCAGAGCATCGACTTGAAAACGCTAAGTTCCATAGTGGGCGCGGTCTTTGTCGGCTTGCTGGCGGATCAAGTGGGCGCAATGGTCAATCCGATTGAAAAGGGGCACCCGGATATCATTCCCACGGAAGGTCGCAACGCGACAGAGGCCCAGTTGCGCAACTATCCCAATGGTCTTGAAGTCAAGAGCACGGTTGGAAATGTGGAAAAAGGCAGCAACCTGCAACCTGGCACGCCACGTATTGGTTGCCTCACTGGCCTAACATGGCAAGCGCATCATAGAGAGGTAAGAAGGCTACTCGGCCTCGCAGTCGATTTTGCAGGCAGAACAAAGGGGGCCAAGCGTTATCCAGTCATCACGGGGTGTTTTTACACGGATGCCCTCGATGTTGAGGATTGGGGGGAGATAAGCGGTACAACTGGTCGGAATACGAAAGTCACAGGGATGAGATCATCTGGAAAAAGCAAAATGGGTGCAGGTTGGGTACTGGTGCTCAATCAAGATGAGTACGTCACAAAGTACCAGAACCTACTGGACTTCGATCTGGGATAGCAGAAATGTTCTACTACTACGGCAGGAAGAAGCAGATTGTCAGGCATTATCCTCCACCGAACTACGACGTTATCATAGAGCCATTTGCCGGTGCTGCCGCCTACGCTTTTCATCACAATGCCCAGGTGAAGCGAGTCATCCTTGTCGAGAAGGATGAAAAGGTTTCACGAATATGGAAATGGCTGATTAACGAAGCAACTGTGCAAGATATCCAGTCGCTTCCTGATCTACAACCAGGTGAGAGAAGCACAGAGTTTTTGCATATCATACATGCTGCAACAAAAATGGCATTTGCATTCAAGAAGATCAAAGTAACACCAGTTCTTGCGCGTAATTGGGAAATCAGCAAGAGAGTATTTGCTCGCCACCTGAATGAGATTAAGCATTGGGAGATTATCTGCGGGGATTATAAGGAGGCCCCCGACATTGAAGCAACGTGGTTCATTGACCCACCGTATCGCGGGGAGCCAGGTATGGGATACCGTCATAGTAGTTCCCTTATTGACTACAGAGCTCTTGCCAACTGGGCATTGTCCAGAAAGGGCGAGATAATCTGCTGTGAGGGAGACGGTGCAGACTACTTGCCTTTCATTCCTTTATTGGATCTGAAAGGGGTAGCGGGCAAAGTTAGCAAGGAGATGATCTTTTACAGGCCGGGAAACAAAATGCGACAACCATATCTATTTGATGTCTATGCACAACAAGAAAATCAACCTGACGGCTGACGGCCCCGGTTGCTTGCAGCGTTCTCTCACTTGACAGAATGCCGGACAAAGGAGTATGCAAAGATTACAGTGCAGGCTTGCGGCCAACTGGACGATGCAGTAAAGTGCTTTTGGGGGAGTGGACAAAAGGTCACAATGTTGAATCGCCAGCGCGTGATATTGGAGATGCTTGCGGTGGCCGGGGGGAGGGTCTCGCACTTAGCCCTGACAAAGTGGTGCTTCCTCCTGCGAAACGAAACCCCCTCCCACGGTGGAGCATCCTTCTATGATTTCCTGCCATATCATTACGGGCCGTTTTCCTTCGCGTTGTACCGCGAGGCTGACGTGCTTGCGCGTGAAGGGCTGCTGGTGGAGGCGGGCGACAACAACTGGGATGCTACAGAGGCAGGGCGCACTTTATCCCGTGGACTACCCACTATGGTTCGCAGAGACGCCCACAGTATTATCGCCCGTTTCAGGCACCAACCGGTAGACGAATTGCGGAACTACGTGTATGACCGTTATCCGTGGTACACGATCAATAGCTGCCTTCCGGGCCAGCGGCGAATGCGGCGCCCGTGCGCTGTGCCAGCGGTCTACACGATGGGGTACGAAGGGCTGCTCGTTGACCGCTTCTTTGATCGCCTGCTCGCACACGGAATCCAGAGAGTGCTTGACGTGCGGCGCAATCCAGTATCGCGCCGTTACGGTTTCCACTGCCGCGAGCTGGGACGCATCTGCGGGAAGTTGGCGCTTGAGTACGTGCCCTTGCCAGAATTGGGGATCTGGTCCGCTGAAAGGCAGCACCTCGTCTCCCCAATGGATTTCGCGTCGCTTTTTCTGAAGTACGAGCGTGAGATGCTGCCCCGGCAGCAGGATTCGCAAGATCGGGCCGCTCATCTCCTTCTGGAGAAATCGAGCGTGCTGGTCTGCCAGGAAGCTGATCCAGCCTGCTGTCACCGCTCACGGCTCGCCGAAGCACTGGCAAAGCGAACCGGTTTGCCCGTGCGCCACCTGGAGTGGCCGCGATGAGCGTTGTTGAGAACTACACGCTTACCAAGGTTCTGATTACAGTCATGACGTATCCGCACCCATCCAGTGGCTATAACGAGTTGGTATGCACCGCAGGCATCACGGAGAAAGGCGAATGGGTACGGCTGTATCCCGTGGACTACCGCTACAGGCCACGCAACCAGCAGTTCCACAAGTACCAATGGATTGAGGTGGAGCTTGGCCAACGCGGGAATGGCAACGATGACCGCAGCGAAAGCCACCGCCCCAAGCTGGATACGATTCGCATACTTGGAGAACCGCTTTCCACGAAACGGGGATGGGCGGAACGACGCTTCATCATTGACGCTTTGCCACACGCCTCTATCAACAAACTCAGAAACCTTTATGACCAGCAGAAAGTCTCTCTGGGCATCGTGCGCCCCTCACGAGTGCTCGATTTGCTGGTCGAGCGCGCCGATGCCGAATGGAAGCCAGAGTGGCAGCGGTTGTTCGATGAAACCAGGCTTTTCGGCGAGCCGCAGAAGCCGCTACGCAAGATACCATATAAGTTCAGCTACGTGTTTGAATGCGCCGACACGGAGGCCGGAAATCCGCACATGGCCATGTGCGAAGACTGGGAAATGGGCGTGCTATTTCTAAGTGAAGCCGCCCGGTTGGGTTCGGACGAGCAAGCTGCTGCAAGCGTGAAGCGGAAGTTCTTCGACGAAATGTGCGGCCCGCACAAGGACACACGCTTCTTCGTGGGCACGGTGTTTCCATGGAATTCCTGGCTGGTGCTGGGCCTTTTCTGGCCACCCAAGGAACCGCAGGAGACGCTGTTTCCGTGCTGAAACGGAAGCCATGACCGGCTTACAGAGAACGGCGATTCGCGGCTTCACGGCTCACGCCCCGCTTGCTCAGCAGCGCTCTCTCATTTGACACTAAGCCGGACAAAGGGGTATGCTTCTGCGGTTGGAGGATGTAGGAAATGGCCACCCTTGCAGAAATCCAGAAGGCCATCCGCGCCCTGCCGGAAAGTGAGTTCGAGGCACTCTCCTCGTGGTTTGACCAATACGATGAAGAGCGCTGGCAGCGCCGGTTTGAGGCGTCCCAGCCCCAGCTTTCACATTTGGCTCGTGAAGTCCGTAAGGAAATAGCGCAAGGCCGCGCCAAGCCAATGGACCTTGATTCCTTGTGAACTCTACGCATCCCCTTCTCATTCCCTGCGCCAGCCCTGGCGCGCGATCCAGGCCACAACCCGAATTGAAAATTGAAAACTGAAAATCTGGAACTGCAAATTGGTCTGCGCGCATTGGCAGGCAATTTTCATTTTGCAATTTTCAATTTTCAATTCTTTTTTTCCTCCGCGGGCACCTTGGCGTATCCGTCCACCTCGGAAGCCAGGTCTTTGCGCTGCCAGACGCGCACGTAATCAATCGTGAAATCAGCGGGCAGTTGCGCGTCGTCCAGGCTGTTATTGTCCCAGCCGCCCGTAGGCAGAGTGAGCATCATGTCCTCGGGCACACTGGCGATGCGCGGGTCCTCCCAGCGCGCGACTTCTTTGCCTTGGCAGTAGTAGACCGCCGAGCCTGGGGTCCACAACAAGCCGGAGGTGATGAAGCCGTCCTTGTCCGGTTGGACGTAAACGAACCCCGTGCCGGTCGTCTTGTGCGCCTTCTCATAGCCGTCCCAGTGCATGGCAATGTTGTAGCGGCAAGGCCCCCAGCGGGTAAGGTGCTCCATGATGTCGAACTCCATCCCGCCGTTGCCGGTGTTCGAGCGCTTCCACTGCGGACCGGCTGCCACGCCGCGGTCGGGCACCATCCAGAACGCCGGCCACAGCCCCGGCGCCGCGGGAAGTTTCATCCGGGCTTCGAAATAGCCGTAGCGCTGCACCCACTTGCCGTAGGTTTCCAGGAACCCGGCGGCGTACCTGCTTTCCTTCTCTTTCGGATCGTCGTTGTGGTGTCCGGTTTTCTTCTCGTAGCGCATCTTGACGACTCCGCCGCCGACTATCAGGTCCTCTTTGCTCCAGTGCGACGTCTTGTCCCAATAGTTCGGCCCATAGATGGCCCATTTCGTCTGATCAATTTCGGCGCCGTCAAACTCGTCGTCGAAGGTCTTGACCCAGTCGCCCTCCACCGGAGGCCGTTTGCCGAGCCACTCGGGAAGCTCCGCGGCGGGCAGAGCAGTCCTTATAGATTGCACCAGCAGCGCAGCTTCGCCGTCGTGGCCAGCAGAGATCCGAACCGCGGCGCACGCATCGTGGGCGAACTTGGTGCCGGTGCCCTTCACGCCGTCCCAGCTCGTCCGATCGCCGCTGTTCGGGATGCCCTTCCAGGTTGCGGCAGGGGCAAAAGGAATCACGAGTTCCTGTTCGGCCCCCGGCGCCAGCGCCGCAACTGGCGCGATCAGGTCCGTCGGGCCTGAATCGCTGGTGGCCTGGACGTGCGGGGTGAGCGGCGTCTGGCCGTCATTCTTTACCTTGATATGAATCTCAAAAGCGTCGCGCAGGTCCCAGCGGCCAATGGCTGGCTTCAACGCCACTGAATGTTCGCCCTTTTCGGCAGGGAAGACGATCCGCAGCGCCTGGCCGCCGGCCGCCGCAGCGTTCAGTGTGGCTTGGGTGCCTTTCGCTTCGAGCTGCGTTGCCGGGTCTATGGCCACGCCGGGACCCAGGATGACGCCGTCCTTGGGTTTGACGCGCACCGAATTGGGATCCACCGGCGGCTTCTCGCCCGCGGGACCGGCGGCGACAAGCGACTCGATGCGGAACGATTCCTGTTCCTTGGCCTTGCCGGTGAAGATCAGGATATTGTTGATCGCGGCGGGCTTGAGCGCGAAGCCGGGCTTGCGGCCATAGGAATAGCCGAAGATCACGGAGAGTGTTCCCGAGGCACCCGGGTCGAGCCAGAGCTGTTCGCAGTTCCAGGGATTGTCGTGCCAATCGCCCGGGTTGTCCACGCGGATGTTGACGCCGACAGCTTTGGCGCCGGTATTGACAACCCGCGCCTCGACGTGGCCGAAGGCTGAAAGGTCCCACGCGGTGCCTTCGGGCTTGATGGACACGCCTGGGTAACCAGCGGGACCGGCCTTGATGGTGATCTCCAACACTTTGCCCTTCGCGCCGTCAGCGATCTTGAATTCGGCGCCCGAGTTCCCTTCCTGGCTGGCAATGCGCGCCTCCGCACCAGGAGCGCTAAAGTCAATCAGAGGTTTGTTTTGCGCTTCCTCAGCCCGGACTGGCCCGCCAAGCGCAGCCAGCAGAATCCCAATTGCAAGCCAGACGCTGTCAATGAGTGTTCTCATGTTCTCTGTGTCCTCTGTGGCGATTTTTTTCTCCGGCGATCATGCAAGTCCTTAAACTTCTGGGCAAACTGTTCGGAACTGACGCGAACTGACGCCAGAATGGCCAGAACCGGGACCATTCTGGCCGGAACCGGAACCAATCTGGCCGGAACATAAACCATTCTGGCGAGAACTGGCGCTTCCTGGAGAACATTGTAATATCTGTAGTTGACAAGTTTCTGGGGATGCGCACGCAAATGTAGGGCGATTCGTTGAATCGCCAAGGCGAGTTGGCAACTCGCCCCACAGCCAGTGCTGGCGTGAACGAGTGGTGTTGCTACTTCGAGTTTTTGATTTTGTAAAAGCATAAATACTTCTTCTCTGTGACCCTGTGTCTCTGTTCTTCCCTATCAACCCAAAGCCGTGCCAGGCAGTCCACCGTCAAAACAACATCCCCCTATAATACATACGAGTGTGGCGCATCGTTGTCAAGGGCAAAATTCAAAAAATCTGGATTTCGAGATTCGTGTTCCGCGTTCCAACCCGCCCCGCGCTCCAAGTGGCAGTGGGAAAAAGTGGACCATTGCAACTGCAAGGGAGGGCACGATTTGACTTGTAATCGGCTTGACAGGCTTCGGGTCAAGGGCAAGCTGGGGCGGTATGGGAAGACTGGCGCGGGTGGTTGTCCCCGGCGTGCCGCATCACGCCACGCAACGTGGCAACAGGCGGGCACAGGTCTTCTTCACGGCTGCCGAGCGGCTGCGCATTGCGGATTGCGCCGGGACGCGGTTTTGTGGAGCGGCTTCCCGCATGTGGGCGCCACCGCGGACTGGCGGGGGTGGTTGAAAATGGAAGACGCGCAACAGACTGAGCGGCTGAGGCAGCAAACGCGCACTGGCAGGCCCTGCGGAAGCGCCAGGTTCCTGAGCGAGACCGAAGCCCTGACGCTGCGTATTCTTCAGCCTCTCAAGCGTGGAAGGAAGAGCCTCGCCCATGCGCCGGGACAGGAGGAACTCTTTGCGTGAAAGGCTTGTGTACCCATGCTGTTCCCGCACGTTGCAGTTGCGATGGTCTGTCTTTTTTCTGAGGGGTGAGGGGCAATGCAGGCGCGACAATTCTTCCGCGCGGGGTATAATCGTGAGGGAAGGGAGTTGCAGATCATGGAGTCAGCAAAGGCAAGGAAGAAGAGGCCGGCGCCAGCCTACCGCTTCAAGGGCCGCCCGGTGTACACTCAGGAGCAACTGGAGAGCTTCGACAGCGGAATGCCCAACGAAAGCGGCTGGGCCGAGGAACTTAAGCGCCGCGCTGCCACCAGGGCCGCCAAACCGGTTCTATGAGCGCTCCGCTGGAGATTTACCTGGCCCGGTTGCGTGTGCGGCGCTGCACGGACATGCGGCCTTGTGTGGTGCTGGCGGTACTTCCAGCCAATCGCATGCTGGTGGCCCCAATCTCGGCATCCGACCTGTTCCAGCCCAGACAAGATTTCCGGCTTGACGCTGACCACCCGGATTTCGAGAATACTGGCCTGGACCGCAGTTCATTCGTGTTGGGCCGCGAGTGGGCGGAGATTGATCGGTTCAAGGGACAGTGAGGCATCTATTCGGATTCGTTGATGCTGTACAACCACCAGCGCCGCGTTTTCTGTGAAGCCGAACGGGCCTGCCGCTCGAAGTAAAGCTTGGCCACGGCGCCGCCCGTGGTGCGCACTTCAAACCAGTGCTTGCGCACGTAAATTTCCCCGCTGCCGTGATGGCAAGGTCCTGTCTCGCGCCAGCAGGCAATGACGTCCTCGATGACAATTACACGTCCTCTCCAGACGAACTGCTGGGGCAGCGCGGGCCCGCCGGCCGTCCTGCCCAGCACGGCCAGGCCTTTCACCGGCGCAATGGATTCGCTTACGAATTCTTCAGGCACAAGGCGTGTTCCATTTTGTAACCGTTCAGCGGTCTGCTATGGGAGGAATGGGAAGTATGGGAAGGATGGGAAGGATGGGAGGATTCAGCATCGTTGTTTCACATCTTTCCCATCCTTCCCATTATTCCCATCCACTCCTCCTGCGGACGGGGAGCCCCAGAGAAACTGAACGGTTGCAAAACCCAAAGTCCTTTACTGTCCCACCGGCCCCGGCCTGACGATGCGCGGGGCGTTCTTGATCTGGGGGCGCACGGAAAGCCAGTCCACGCCCTGGAATTCCGGGTCGGGGATGCAGCGGACTTCTTCGTCGCCCAGGTAGGGGCACATCGCGTCCACCCAGACCATGAGCCGCAGCAGGCTTGCGGCGTCAACTTTGACGTCGTGATGCTTGCCGCTCGACGCGCGCTCAATCAGGCGGCTCTTGTAGGAGAGCCTGGTCATCGGCTTGGGAGTTTTGTAGCCGGCGGGGTCGGTGGTGCCGTAAGCCTCAACCATGATCGTGTCGGCGATGCCGAAACCCGGCGGCGGATTCGCGGGGGCTTTGTACGGCTGGCCCCAGCTTGGCCTGCCGATGAGGACCCAGTACGTATCGTCCCAGTCGAGGAGTCCGGGCCGCGGCGTCATGTCGAATGTCTTGCGGCCCTCGCCCTCACCTTGGTGGCACTTGCCGCAGTATTTGTCCAGAACGGGGCGGACGTAGCGGGAGTAGCTCACGGTGTCGCCGGCACTTGCAGGCAGGATGCCTGCACCACCACTGGCGGGCGGGACGCCCGCGGTACGTACCGCAGGCGTCTCGCCTGCAACGGCCGGCGGGACGCCGGCGCTCCCAGGCGGGACGCCGGCGCTCCCAGGGGCACACCAAGGTGGAGGGGTGAGTTGATGGGGTTCGCGGCAGACGGCGGACGATCTGGGGCGGGCTTGGGCGGCAACGCTGTGGAGTTCGTGGCAGCCGACGCAGCCACGGCGTTCGCCGGGCATGACGTAAACGAAGCTGCGCATGGTTTGCAGAGCGCGCTGCTGGGCATCCAGGAGCTGGAAGTGCAGCGACTTGCCGGAAGGCGCGTAGAAGGAGACCGAGCCGTCGTCCTCGATGGGCACAGTGCCGAGGAAGCGCTTGACGCCTTCGGACTGGACGCCGGAGACGACCGGACCCGTGGAAATGTAGGGGCGCTTGTTCCAGTAAGTGTAGGTCTTGTCATCAATGCTGAGCACGCGCAGGAACTTCGCCTGGCCGCGCAGTTCCTCGGGCGCGCCTTCATAGACGTTGGCGCTATAGATGACGCCGTCCTTGGGCTTGAGGCGGTCCTTCTCGTCAGGCCACTCGACGGCATCGGGGATGACCGGGGGCTTGAGCCTGGGCTTGAGCGGCAGGGCATGGAAGATCTGGTGCGTGCCTTCATAAATGAGTTCGCGGTTGCCGTCCACGTCCATCATATAAAGGACAAACTTGCCGCCGCGGCTGGCCGAAACCATGAAGTCCTGTTCGCTCAGAGGATAGGGCGAGTAGTAGGCCGCGTACGAACCGCTGGCGTGATAGTTCGGCGACTCCACGGGATCAACCGGGCCATTGCCGCACTCAGGCCAGCCCACGTCCGCCGTGACCTTCGTCAGGCCATTGGGAAAGTTGAGGCCCTTGTCGGGATCGAGGATGCCCACCGAGCCGGAGAACCAGTTGTGATGGGCGCTGCCCGTGAACATCACGCGGCGGCTGCCAGGGATGCTGCGCGCGTCCTTCAGCACGTCGGGCCAGACGCTCTGGTTGCCCCAGAACATGTTCACCTGCGTGCCGTCGGGATGGATCGTCCACAGCTTCTGCGCGCGCCACAGCGGCTTGTCAGTGTACTCCCAGCGCGTGTAGAGCACGCGGCCGTCGTGGGCCACACTGGGCAAGTAATCAGGCTCGTTGTTGGACGAGACAAAGTAGATGTTCTTCCCGTCCAGGCCGCAGCGCGCAAGCACGAAAGCGTTGGTCGGCGGCATGCAGCGCACGTAGGTGTTCCCGCGCGTGGTAGAGAAGAGGATGTGCTGGCCGTCGGGAAGATAGATGGGATCGAAGTCGTCGTAGGGGCCGTCGGTGAGTTGCGTCAGGCCCGCGCCGTCCACGCCGATTTCGTACAGGTGGAAGGCTTTCTCATTGTGGGGCTTGAAGCAGAACAAAACCTTCTGCCCATCGTAAGACACGTCGGGGCGCCAGAAGGAACCGTGGAGCGGCAGTTGAGGCATGAGCTGCTTCAGCTTGCCATCGGGTGCCAGGCCCTCCAGCACGAGCAGCCTGGCGCCCGGCACGGCCATGTAGCCCAGACGGTGGCGGGTCTCATGCTGCCACTCGGAGCCTCCAGGGAACGGCATGTCCACGAACAAGACTTTGTCGAAGTCCACGGCGGGGTTCGCGAACACGATGCGGCGCTTGAGCGCACGGACAGCGAAGTAGAGTTGGGCACTCGTGCTACTGGCCGGCGGGACGCCGGCGCTCCCAGGCGGCGCGGCCTGCTTTTCCAACTGCTCCAGTGCGGACAGTTCCCTGGTGAAGTCCGCCTTGCCCGAGGAAGCCGCGGCGATCCGCACGGCGAGCTGCCTGGTCCACTCGATTTCCTTCTTGATCCGGTCCGCGGTGGGCTGGTTGCCGGCCTGGTGGAGCCAATCGCGCTCCAGCGCCGCGCGGGCCTCGGCGGCGGTGAGACTGCGCGTTTCGGGCGTGGCAGGCGCGATGTAGGGCGCGACGGCCTCGTTGACGTAGGGGCGCAGTTGCACGCGGGGACCGGCATCCAGGAGCAGTTGAATCCATTCAGGCGAGAAACGGGCGGCGGCGTCCTGCGACGCCTTCAGGTCTCGCAACCGCTTCTCGAAAGCAGCGACTTCCTGCCAGGCCTTCAGTTGTTCGGGAGTCTGGCTTTTCCACTGGCGTTCCGTGAGCGGCTGGTACTCGGTCAACATGCCGACGACGCGCTCGGCCTCCTTCGCGCCATAGTTGCCGTCCACGGCGGAGAGGAAGCGCACAGGCGTCTGGCCGGTGACGCGGACGAAGCAATCGTAGTCCTGCGGGAAATCGCTCTTGAGTTTGCGCTGCAACACAGCGCCGGTTTCACGGGGCAGAGGAACGTTGCCGGCGGCGAGCTTCTGCGCACAGTTGGCGAGGGTCTCAGCAAAGGACTTGGCCGGTACATAGAGGCCGCTGACGAGTCCGTCCTGTTCCTTATGGATACGCTCGAGGGCGTCGCTGCCTTGCTTGTAGAGGGCCGCGATTTCCTCCGCGCTGAGCGCGTCGGCATAGATGCGCAGGTCGTCAATCTGGCCCTGGAAACATTCGCCGCCGTTGACCGAGCCGATGCAGCCCGGCGCGGCGCCGCCGCAGACGATGGTTCCGGGGCGCTTGAGCGAGCCGATCTCCTTGGCGTCCAGGTACACGCGCAGGAACTCGCCATCAAACGTGGCCGCGCAGTGATGCCAGGCGCCATCGAGCACTTGCCGCGGCTCGATGTGCGCGCGGCACTCCACGTAGCCGGCGATGTTCAGTCCGAGCGAGAGGCACGTCGCGTTGAGCTGATAAGAGAAAAGCACGCGATGGTCGCCGTCTTCCTTGCGGAAGATCTCATTGTAGACGTCGAATTTCGTGGGCAAGGTCCAGGCGGAGAATGAGATTCTGGGCAACTGGCCGAAGCCCTTCATGGCCAGAACCTGCAGGCTATGGTTTCCTGAGAAGGACAACGCGTTGCCCAGAAGCCCGCGCACCCGCTGCACTCCGCCCTGAACGGGCGCGGCGTCGCAGCCGTTGCCGCTGGCATCAAGACATTTTTCTCCGGATTCCTCGTCGAAGGTCCAGTGGGCGATGAGCGGTTTGCCGGCAGGGACCTCAGCGGCTTCCGGGGCCACAGAAAAGAGCCAGAAGAGGGGCGCGAGAAGCGCTGCGCCGGGCAGTATCGCAGTTTTCCTGATTGCCATGCGAGGTTCCCTCCTTAGGCCCAGTTCCTTCTGGGGCTCCAGTATTGACTAATTCTTGCGCGGTGTCAAGAGGGTTGGAGCGACTGCTCTTCGTCGTGGGTGCTGAGAAAACGCTTGCAGAGCCCGAATCCCTGTTGTACTCTTCTGGTGAAGGAAGTGAAAACATGGCCACTTACACGGCGATTCTGGAGCAGGACGAAGAGAGCGGCTGGTGGATAGCCCAGTGTGCAGAGGTGCCTGGCGCCCTTACTCAGGGCAAGACGCGGGCCGAGGCGAAGCGCAATTTGAAGGATGCCATTGTCCAGGTCTTGGCTGCGCAGGCGGAGTTGACCAAAGCGAAGTCAAAGCGGCGGACGATAGTTGAGCGGGTAAGCGTGCCAGTTTGAAGCGTGGGGACCTGATACGCTACTTGCGGAAACACGGCTGCGAGTTCTGCAGGGAAGGTGGCAACCACACAGTC